>DMKK01000208.1:0-2508 GCA_003454335.1 Gammaproteobacteria bacterium
AGCGCAGCGACGCACCCATCAGAGGGGTTAACCAATATCACCTACCTGCGTGCTTACGCCCTGTATGCCACAGCGCAAATTTGAAGGTAGTGCCTCATGGATGTGCTTTGGCGGAGCCAGCTTGAGATTACTCATGATTTCGATAAATTCCTTGCGGCTTTTACCGTTACCCAGGCGTGGGTTGTGAGCTATCTCTTCTGCGATCGTTGAGCAGCAGCGCCCCATGTAGTCATGGCCAGGGTAGACGAGGGTGTCGCCTGGCAGGTTGAATAATTGCTGTGTGATTGAGTTGTGCAGCATCGCCGCATCCCCGGATTGAAAGTCGGTACGCCCGCAGCCACGGATAAGGAGTGAGTCACCGGTAAAAACAGCGCCGGGTATAAGATAGCTGATATCGCTGTCGGTGTGCCCCGGTGTATACAGGACATCGATCCTTTCCGCCCCCAACGGGATAAAATCACCGCCCTTGATTTGTACATCAGCGCATTTTGTCTGGCTGTTCTCATGCACCATAACAATGGAGTTGAGGGCCTTCCTGATTATGCCCGAACCGGTTATATGGTCTGCATGTACATGTGTTTCCAGTGTGTACTTGAGTTTAAGACCGAGTTCCCTGACTAACTGTATATCCCGGTTAACCTGCCCCTGTACCGGGTCAATTAGTGCGGCTTCCCGGGTATGTGTATCCCAGATCAGGTAACTGTAGGTTGAACTCTCGGGATCAAATAGCTGACGTAATTTCATGGCGGTGTCCGGTAGTTATTGCGGGCGCGATGGCGCACAGTTGTTGTCAAAGAGATATGATCCGAGGTTGTGTACCTGCGAAAATCCGCATGCTTCAAGCATGCGTTTTGCCGTACCACTGCGTTGTCCGCTGGTGCAGCACAGCAGCACCGGTGTTTCCTTGTCCAGTTGCTTCAATGCTCGCTGAATAACAGGCAGGGGAATGTTGACCGAGCCGGGCAGGGCGTAGCGCTGGTATTCGTCAGCTGTACGGACATCAACCAGTTGGGCGCCCTGCTCGATTAATGCCTGTGCCTCTGCGTGTGTCAGTGTTGGATGAAACATAGATGCGCTCCGCGTCGGGTATCGTTAGCCGGTTTCGTTGTGTGGCTTACTTCCTGACCGGACAGAAAATAAGAAAACGTTAAAATAAGCAATTTCTAATATACTAATCTTCTCGGCAGAAAAATCAAGTCTTTTCTTTAACTTGTTGGTTAGATTAACTCTATGTTTTTTATATAAATTATTTAGTGTGGCCGTGCTGGCGAGCCCTGCGGTATTTTGCTTTGTATTTGTTATTTACCACGACTTCGCCAGTGAGGGTGCCCCGTCTGTTCTGTTACCCGCCTGTTTAATAAGGTTTTCCCGGCAAAAAATGCTATCCGATCTTCAGTGAGGTCAGTACCCCCTGTACAATACCCAGCCCATTGCCCAGCCCGGTCAGGGTGCGCATGCCAACTGGAGAAAACTATGAGTCAGAAGCTGAATCGCTACAGTTCCCGTATCACACAGCCCAAATCACAGGGCGCCTCGCAGGCGATGTTGCACGGTACCGGGCTCACAGCTGACGACATGGACAAGGCACAGGTCGGGATCTCCAGCGTCTGGTACGAGGGCAATACCTGCAATATGCATCTCAATGACCTGGCCGCCAAGGTCAAGGAAGGTGTGGTGGCTGCCGGTCTGGTCGGCATGCGTTTCAATACCATTGGTGTCAGCGATGGCATTTCCATGGGAACGGATGGCATGAGTTACTCGCTGCAATCACGGGACCTGATTGCGGACTCGATTGAAACGGTAATGAGTGCGCAATGGTATGACGCCAATATTTCACTGCCGGGTTGCGACAAGAATATGCCCGGTTGTCTGATTGCCATGGGCCGCCTGAATCGACCGGCACTGATGATTTATGGCGGCACGATCAAACCCGGACACTACCAGGAGCAGACGCTGGATATTGTGTCGGCCTTCCAGAGTTACGGTGAGTTCATTGCCGGCAAGATTGATGAAAAAACCCGCCACAATATTGTGAATCATGCCTGTCCGGGCGCGGGTGCCTGTGGCGGCATGTATACCGCCAACACCATGGCCTGTGCAATCGAGGCGATGGGGATGTCACTGCCTTACAGTTCATCAACACCGGCTGTCGATCCGGGCAAGCTGGCGGAATGTTTTAGTGCAGGCAAGGCCATTCGCAAACTACTGGAAGCAGATCTCAAACCACGTGACATCATGACACGTGCCGCCTTTGAGAATGCCATAGTCATTATCATGGCGCTGGGTGGCTCAACCAATGCAGTGCTGCATTTGCTGGCAATGGCGCGTGCCGTCAATGTATCGCTGACGATTGATGATTTTCAGGCGGTCAGTGACCGGATTCCTTTTCTGGCGGATCTCAAGCCGAGTGGCCAATATGTGATGGAAGACCTGCACAACGTGGGAGGGACGCCTGCCGTGATGAAATATTTGCTTGAGCACGGCCTGCTGGATGGTGACTGTATGACG
>DMKK01000208.1:2541-15558 GCA_003454335.1 Gammaproteobacteria bacterium
GTCGCGAAGATCACCGGCAAGGAAGGTCTGCAGTTCACGGGGCCGGCGAAGGTGTTTGACTCTGAAGAGGATATGCTGAAAGCGCTGGAGGAAAACCGCATCAACAAGGGTGAGGTGGTGGTGATTCGTTATGAAGGTCCAAAGGGTGGGCCGGGCATGCCGGAGATGCTGACACCGACTTCGGCCATTATGGGGGCCGGCCTGGGCAAGGATGTGGCACTGCTGACCGATGGACGTTTCTCGGGTGGTTCACATGGTTTTATCATTGGTCACATTGTGCCCGAGGCGCAGGAAGGTGGCCCGCTGGCACTGGTCCGTGACGGTGATGTGATTAGCATCGACGCGGACAAGAAACTGCTGGCCGTGGACATTAGTGACGCCGAACTGGAGCAGCGCCGCCAGCAATGGACGATGCCGCCCTATAAGGCGGAGCGCGGTACCCTGTTCAAATACATTCAGTGCGTCAAGCATGCATCCATGGGGTGTGTCACCGACGAGTAGCCCCGGGCTGCATCCGGGCTAGAAGTCCGGATTAGCAGCAATGGCACTTACTTAAAAATTCTTGCCACGGAAGCACACGGAATGACACGGAAGAAAAGATGAAAATACGATATTAATGGCCACGGAATCCACGAAAAACACGAAAAAATAAAAACCTTATCAAGAAATATTTCCGTGTTCTTCCGTGGATTTCGTGGCCAATTGGGTGTTTTTTTGATGACACATCACTAAGTAAGTGCCATTGGGATTAGCAGCCTGTCAGAAGGTATCCCAGCTGGATTTTTTCCGGAAACGGATTTTCGGGATAATCAGGCCGACGATAATACCCAGCAGGATGACGGCGGCACCGACCATAAACCAGTCGCGGGCCGTGCGGTCTTTCAGGGCTTCATTTTCCTGCTGCACGGTTTGCAACTGACGTTCCAGCGAGACCATCCGGCCTTTTAGATCCTTGTTCTCGGAATCAATGGCCAGGGCACTGGATGCGGTGCGCTTGATTTCGGACAACTCCTGGTTGACCCCGCGGCTCTGCCCTTCAAGCTCCTGGAGATTCGTCTCCAGCCCGCTCTTTTCTTCCGTCAATGTGGCCATGGACGTTGTCAGTTTACGGTTTTCCAGTTCCAGTTCGGCCAGGTTTTTTTCAGCCGTTGCCAGCCGTTCACGTGCAGCCCGGCCATTCATCAGAAAACGCGACAGTACCCAGCCTTCCTTGCCGCTTTTGGTGCGCACCTGGGTGTAACCGGATTTTTTGTCGGTTGCGAGTACTTCAACCGGTGTGCCGCTGCGTAACATCCGGGTAATGCCGAAGTTGGTACCCTTGCCGCTGCGCATGGTGATCTCGAGGGTGTCGCTGACATACTGGGTCTCGGCAAATGCAGTGCCGGTCAGCATCAGGAAACAGGAAGCCAGAATAAATATGTTTTTCACTACTACTCCATTGCATCAGCCAGATTTTATGGTGGCTATTCTAGCCGATCAGGCAGGGCAGGGTAAGTGCCTGAAGAATCAATAGGTTAATTTGTTTTCCAGAAGGTAAATGCCGTCGTAGATGTGCTGAGCCTGCGAAGCGCGTCGATCGCAAAATGATGCGCTTCGCAGGCTCGGCACACCCTACGGTCTCTTTGGTTGTTTGCCCGTTGGTGGTAAGTAACGGGTATGATTGCCGCTGTAATGTCAGCAAGCAAATTGAATAATCCGTGAAATTCGACCCCGCCAGAGACCGCTTGCTTGATGCCCGCCAGGTGCACTCACCCAACTTTGATGAGCGCCCTGACGACAGTGAGATATCGCTCATTGTCATCCACGGCATCAGTTTGCCACCGGGAGAGTACGGTGGCCCGGAAATTGACCGGTTCTTTACCAATACCCTTGAGCCTGGCGCCCATCCCTATTTTGCCGAAATCGCGCATCTGCAGGTATCCAGTCATCTGCTGGTGCGTCGCGACGGGGAGGTGGTCCAGTATGTACCCTTTCTCAAGCGAGCATGGCACGCAGGGGTATCCAGCTATGACGGCTGTAGCGCCTGTAATGATTTTTCGATCGGGATAGAGCTGGAAGGCCAGGATGAGGAGTCCTATACGCCCATACAATACGAACGACTTGCTGAAGTGATTCACAGCCTGACAGAGGCTTTTCCCGGGCTATCCACACAGCGCCTTGCCGGCCATTGTGATATTGCACCGCAGCGCAAGACAGACCCGGGCCCGGCTTTTGACTGGGACCTGTTGCGGCAGCGGCTGGCTGCCTGTGATTCCTGAATCCGATGCAGGCTGATAACGGTAACGGGAAAACGGTCATTGACCTGTTGCGCCACGGGGAACCGGTTGGCGGTCGTCGTTACCGTGGCCAGCAGGATGATGCGCTCAGCGAGCGGGGCTGGGAGCAAATGTGGCAAGCGGTCGGGGATGTTAATGCATGGCAGCAGATTGTCACCTCACCATTACAGCGTTGTCATGCCTTTGCGACGGCGCTTGCTGAACGTCATGGCACGCCGGTTCAGGCTGAACCCCGGTTTGCAGAGATCGGTTTTGGTGACTGGGAGGGCAAGACCCGTACCGAACTGGAGGCGTTGATTCCCGGCCAGCTTGGCCGCTTTTATCAGGACCCTGTCAATAACCGTCCGCCTGGTGCAGAGCCGCTGGATGATTTTGTGGCACGTGTAAGGACTGGCTTCAATGCGGTGTTGACCGCTTATCCTGGACAGTCCGTGCTGGTGGTTGCGCATGCCGGTGTAATTCGGGCTATCCTGTCCCGGGTACTGTCAATGCCGTCACCGGCAATGTATCGCATCAATGTGGCGAACGCGGGGATGACCCGGCTCATGACAGCAGGGGAAGGTACAATTAATCTTGTCTCACACGGCAGTGTCGTGCCTGAACAATAATCTCCGCAAGCCTTTGCAACTCCACATGCATTACGAGTATTTACGGTATCTGTCACTATGAGTAGCCGCCCGTTAAGAATGGGGATAGACCTCGGGGGTACGAAAATAGCCGGTGTCGTGCTGGATGCGGCTGGTGCCGAAGTCTGTCGGGAACGTATTCCCACGCCGCAGGGTGACTATCAACAGACGTTGCAGGCACTGGTCGGGGTGGTGACCACACTGGAAGAGCAAGCTGGCCAGCTGTGTTCAGTGGGTATTGGCATGCCGGGCTCGGTATCCCGTGCGACCGGCCTGATCAAGAATTCAAATTCCGTCTGTCTGAACGGGCAATCCCTGCATCATGACCTTGCCGCGCGGCTGAATCGACCTTTGCGCTTTGCCAATGATGCGGATTGTTTTGCATTGTCAGAGACGATGGACGGAGCAGCGGCAGGGGCGGCCGTGGTCTTTGGTGTCATCATCGGCACGGGTACCGGCGGTGGCCTGGTTGTCAATCAGCAGCTGCTATCCGGTCCCAATGGTATTAGCGGTGAATGGGGACACAATCCGCTGCCCTGGCCGCAGCCCGAAGAATTGCCGGGATCCGCTTGTTATTGTGGCCGGTATGGCTGCATTGAGACCTGGTTGTCCGGACCCGGTCTGGCGCGTGACCATCGGTTAGCGCACGGTGTCACCATGGAAGCGATCACCATTGCCCAGTGTGCCGAGCTGGGTGATACGCGGGCCGTTGTTACCATGCAGCGCTATGTAGACAGAATGGCCCGTGCGCTGGCCAGCGTAATAAATATTATCGATCCGGATGTGATTGTGCTGGGCGGCGGTGTCTCGAATTTCAAACGGCTCTATGAAGCCGTCCCGTCGCGGTGGGGTGAGTATGTTTTTTCGGATCGCGTGGATACCCGACTGATTGCGGCAAAACACGGAGATGCCAGTGGGGTTCGCGGCGCCGCATGGCTATGGCCCGGTGTTACCTGACGGGTAACGTGCTCATTAGTCGTTACATCAGTGTTGTTGGCCCGCTGCAATCTCCCTCAGCCCGGGTATTGCAAGTCCAGCGGCATCGGCCTGTTGCAGGGCGCGTGCCAGCCGTGCAGGTGCGCTGCGTCCCGTGCAGCGATGGTCGGGGTCACCTTTAAAGGCTTCCAGCATCCCGGCTATCAGGGCCTCGGCCTGGAAATCCTGCCCGGTCAGTGCGGCCTGTATCTGGATAACTTCGCGTGCCACGGCCTCTGCCAGTTCGCGGTGATTTGCCCAGAGCTCGCTGACGGTGCCGCCGGTCACCAGGCCGGCACAGTTGGTGGTGACGATATAGACATTCTTCAGGACCAGTTCAAACAGTAATTCGCTGTCATCGGCCAGTATGCGCACGGGTATATCCAGCTTGCCGAGACTCGTTTCGAGCAGTTCTGCAGCGGGACCCAGGACCGGGGAGGGGATCAGCACCTTGACGTCCTGGCCTTTTTTCTTCTCGAACCAGACGGAGATGACTGTGGGCCTGGTGAAGCCATACTGCTGCCAGTCAGCTGGCAGTAGTTCGTTCTGTAGCAGGCAGAGTCGTTGTTGCCAGGCGGGTGGCATTGTCTCCAGCACCGCGTGCAAGTCATTTTCAGCAACGGCAACCACGACCAGCTCAGGTGAAGGTAACTGTTTTGCCGCTTCGGTCAGATTATCGTTACGAGTGACCGGGTAGACCGGGTGTCCGCTGCGCAGCAAGCCGCGTGCAAAGACGCTGCCCATTTCGCCAATGCCGATAAGAATGACGGGTGTTTTCATTGTCAGGAGTCCTGCTTGTGTCTGTTGGCCGGACGCGGGATTATAACGTGAATGAGTGGTGGAAAGTGTATGGATGAGTTGCGGGTCAGAGTTGTTACGGGACACGGGCTTGGCAGCCTGGGTGCGATTATCCTTCTGTGGATGCTGTTGCTGCCGGCGTGGGCGGACATCAGTGTCACGGATGATGCCGGACAACCGGTGGTCCTCGATAAATCCGCGCAACGTATTATCAGTCTCGCACCCTATATCACCGAATTATTGTTTGCCGCCGGGGCGGGCGAAGCGATCGTCGCTGTCACGGCATTCAGTGACTATCCTGAAGCGGCACAATCGCTTACCCAGGTGGGTGACGGCGGGGGGCTTGACCTTGAAGCCATCATCGCCCTGCAACCGGATCTGGTGGTGGCCTGGCAGAGTGGTAACCCGCGCGGGCAGGTAGCGCGCCTGCAGTCTCTCGGCATCACCGTGTTTTTCTCCGAACCGCGGCAGCTGGAGGATGTGCCGGCAACACTGCGGCGGCTCGGTCGTCTTGCCGGGACAGAATCAGTAGCCGTGGCGCAGGCGGACAGCTTCAATCGCCGCTATGCTGAGCTGCAGGAACGTTATGCACAACGCTCGAAGGTCAGCGTGTTTTACCAGATATGGAACCAGCCGCTGATGACCCTGAACGGGGAGCATCTATTCAGTGATGTGCTGCGTTTATGTGGCGGGGAAAATGTTTTTAAGACATTGCCCACGCTGGCGCCACAGATAGATATTGAGGCTGTGCTGCTGGCCAACCCTGACGTGATTGTCGTCGCTGCCGATGACAGCGACTCCCCGTTACTGGCCGCCTGGCAGCGCTGGCCGCAGTTGTCGGCCGTTAAACAGGGTCACGTCTATGCAATGCCGCGCGATCAGCTGGTACGTCACAGCCCCAGAATCCTGGACGGGGCAGAGCGCCTGTGTAAATTGCTGGATGGTGTGCGCAGGTAATTGTGCTACCTGTAGGAGCGTCGTCCCCGGCGCGAATCGCGGCNNGCGGCGAGGACGCCGCTCCTACACGAATAATACGCAGGATGCGGAAGCTTCGCTCCTCAGCACATCCTGCGCAATATAGAGATAATTATTGTGGTGGGTCGTGTTTCCAGAAGACATCCGGGCTGCCGGCTTCCTTGTTGATGTGCCGGGCCATGACGAACAGGAGATCGGACAGGCGGTTCAGATATTTCATGGAGACCGGGTTAATGGTCTCGATTTTTGACAGGCTATGGGTGCGTCGTTCCGCACGCCGGCACACGGTGCGTGCCTGGTGACAGGCAGCAGCCGCCGGACTGCCGCCAGGCAGAATAAATTCTTGCAGTGGCGCCAGATTTGCGTTCAGTGTGTCCAGTAGTTGTTCCAGTGCGTCTACCCGGTCTGGGGTGATGATCGTACTTCCCGGAATACAGAGTTCACCGCCGATATCAAACAGTGAATGCTGGATGTTCGTCAGTGCCGGCTGTATTGCATCCGGCAGCTTGTGACACAGCAGTACGCCGAGCACGCTGTTGAGTTCGTCGACTGTCCCTATGGCCTCGACACGCAGACTGTCTTTTTCGGTGCGTGAACCATCGCCGAGTCCGGTGCTGCCGTCGTCACCGGTGCGGGTATAGATCTTCGAAAGACGCTTACCCATGCTAGGAGCCTGTTGGACTTAGCACAATCTACTCGGCAACTGCTCCCTGCGTTGCTCTACCTCCTGCATCCCTGCAGTCGTCCGCTGATGGGAGAGCGGCCCAAATGCCCACGATTTATCGTTACGTAGGTCTACTATGCGCCTCAAAATCGTGACCATTTGTTCTCACTCTCCTATCATGCTCGCTACGATTGCCTAAGTCCAACAGGCTCCTAGCCGTCAATCAACTTGTATTCAACCGGGACCACGATATCGACGGTTTCGCCCTGTAACCATTGTGCAGCATCCGGTACGTTGGCCAGTTGCAGTGACTGCAGTGCCGCTTTATCCAGGATGGTATAACCGGATGTTTTATCGATGTGCAGCGCTGATATCTGGCCATCCGGCTCAATGTGCAGTTCCAGTTTAACCACGCCCTGCCAGCCCTTGCGGCGGGCGATGGCCGGGTAGGTCAGTTGCCGGGTGATGAGGTCCATCACGCAGGCACGCAAATACTGGTCCTGTTCCTTGCGGGAAAGGGTGGTGCTGGCGGCCTGCGAGGCTTGTGCGGGACGGGGTGTGCTGTCCTGTGCCGGTAATGGCACTGGTGCAGGTGGTTCAATCCGGGGTTGTACAACGGCCTGGTGTTTGACCCGCCGGTGTTCGACCGGCTGTTGTTTGACGGAGGTTGTTGCCGTCACCGGTGGCTGGTCAACGGGTGGTTGCTGACGCACGGGGTTCGTGGTGTGTTGCGGGCGATCCTCGGCCGGGTTCTGCGGCTGTATCACGGCCTCACCGGTATGGTTCCTGACGGCCAGCAACAGAGTCTGTCCGGCATGACCCACTTTGTGTTCGGACGGCGACCAGGCGACCAGCGCCGCGGTATGCACGGTGACTGATAACGCCAGGAACCATTTGATGTTATGACTGATCAATGCCAGTTACCAAAGTCCTTTGATACCGTGAACAGTATAGTCCTTTCCGGCAAGGGATAGGCATTGTACACGCCGGGACTAAACGTGCTGCTGACGCCGTAATCGTAGAATTTTTCCTCGAATATATTATTGACCTCGGCCGTCAGCCGGAATCCCCGGTAACGATGACTGACCTTTGCATCAATGGTGGTGTAGGAGGGGATCTTCTCTGCAAAGGTATTGGACTGGTCATTGTCAAAATATTTGTTGTCAACAAAATTGGCGGCAACGATGAGGTCGGTCGCCGGTGACTGTTTCCAGATGCCTGTCAGGCTGGCGGTGTTTTCCGGTACCAGGGGAACATTTTTCCCGCTGAAATCTCCGTCGCGGAACTTGGCGCGCATGTAGGTATAGTTTCCCTGCAGTCTCAGTCGATCGCTGAGGTCATACGAGCCACTCAGTTCCAGACCATAGCGCCGGGTGGGATCAAGATTGACGTTCACGAAGGTGACCGGGTTGAAATGGATTTCATCCTTGAGGCGCATGTAATAGGCATTGATGGTGAAGGCTGCCTGGTTCATCCGGACCCGGGTGCCGATGTCAAAGCCGTTGCTGATTTGCGGGTCCAGCGGGGAGAACACGCGTGTAAAGGTGTTCGGGTCAAACTCAAACAGTTCGTCCACGGTAGTTACCCGTGCACTGCGGGTCCATTTCACATAGGCAGCGGTACCGGGTGTGAACTGCCTTTCGATACCCGCTTCCAGCATGTGTACCCGTTCGCTGTCATCGTAGTTCGGTGCGCCACTTTCAAAGGCATCCCCTGCACCGGGCGCATCCGGGTCGAACTTGTCTTTGGCATCCAGTTTTACCCATTGCAGACGGGCTCCCAGGTTGACCGTGGTAGCGGGGGTGGCGGAGATGGTGGTGTCTGCATAGACGGCGGTTGATTTCTGATCAATGTGCAGGCGGTGAATGGGCTGGTTGTCGGTACTTTTTCTCAATGACCGGTCCGAGTCATAGTCGCTGTCGTAATAGTCCAGACCGGCAGTTGTTTGTGCAGACCTTCCAAGCACCCGGTGTGGTGTAATGATGCGCGGTGTAAAAGACCAGGTATCCAGGTCGGTATCCAGATAGCTGGAAAACAGGCCGCCAAAATCATAGTCGTCAAAGAAGGACTGCTGGTTTTTCTTGCGGTAGCCAAAATCAATGACGGCCTCGGTACCGTTGTCCCAGTAATGGGTGACCCCCGGGTTGATACTGTAGCCGTCCTGATCGGCATAGTCCCTGGGGGTGTTGGTTCCCTTGCGGTTTCGCCGCAGCTGGTTAATGCCCAGCCCCGGATTGACGTTGCGCACCCCTGGCAGGTCCAGGTCCTGATCGAACCAGTCAGCCCGCAGGAAGAACTGGCTATTGTTATGTGTAAAGCGGATATCCGAGTTCAGGTTCTTCCGGTCGAGCTTGTTGTTGTCCCGATAGCCGTCGCTGCTGACGCCGTGTGCGCCGAATAATACTGCTAGCGATCCGGTATTGTGGCTGATTTGCGCATCCAGTTGCTGTGTATCCAGGTTGCCGGCGCCGGCCTTGACGAAGGCGGAGGTGCCCGCCATTTCCGGTTGCCGGGTGATGATGTTGATGGCGCCGCCAACGGCACCGTCACCGTAAAGCACGGCACCGCTGTTGCGGGTGATCTCGATACGTTCGATGTTTTGCAGCGGGATAACGCTGAAGTCCACACTGGAAAGGTCCACGTCGTTCAGGCGACGTCCGTCGATCAGAATCAGCGTGTTTTGCGTGCCCGTTGCGCCGAAGCCGCGGATGTCTACCGTGGCAGCCGTGGTGTTGTTCCCGAACAGGCTGCGTGTCAGCACACCGGTCTCCCGCCCCAGTAACTCGGGCAGGGTACGTGCGGTACTTCTTTCTATGTCAGCCGCGGTGATGATGGTGGTATTGCCGCGTGCCTTGCTGTTGTCCGGGTCAATGCGGGTTGCGGTGACCAGGATATTCTCCGCCTGTTCGGTCTCTGCGAAGGTGCCGGTGACCGTCAGTGCGAGGACTGCTGCGGTCAGTAAAGCGAAAAAACAGGTCTGCATTGCATTCTCCATGCCACAGCACCACCCCGTGCTGAAGGCTTGTCAGTTGCGGACGGAGAATGACAGAGTGAACGAAGCAGCCTGCCTGTATTGCCCTCCGCAATATGGTCACGAAAGTTCAGGCCGGTCTCCGGGCTCGCGAGTGGGTCGTTATCCGGGTGAATCACCTTCCCGCGCGTTATACGCAGTGGCGTGTTGATTCACCTTTGGCTCGCTTACCGTTGCGGGGGCAGCGCCGGGATTGTCATCAAGATGACGCACCGGCTTCCCGTTTAATCCCGTGGACGACAGTCCGTGGGACACCTGAAACAAAGGAGGTGAGACTCTAAGGCGAGCGCCGGAGGGTGTCAAGGAGAGTCTGACTACGCAGGCTCTCCTGCTATAGAGGTCGTTGTAAGGCCTTCTGTAGGATGGGTAAAGCGCAGCGTACCCATCAAGGGATGGCACCGAATTGATGGGTGCGTCGCTGCGCTCCTTCACCCATCCTACAAAAAACAATGGATTTTCGTAGGATGGGTAAAGCGTAGCGTACCCGTCGAGGGATGGCACCGAATTGACGGGTGCGTCGCTGCGCTCCTTCACCCATCCTACAAAAAACAATGGATTTTCGCAGGATGGGTAAAGCGTAGCGTACCCGTCGAGGGGTAGCACCGAAGGTTGACTTGGGGCGGTACGTGTACAGGATGATCAGGATGGATCACTAAAAAGCTCAGCGAGCTTTGACGGGTAATCCTCTGTTGTAAAAATAGTTTGTGATGCTGTCCTGGCCAGCTGTCGGCGCTCCTGCTCATGGGCGAGATAGTAGTGCGTTTTTTCAGCAAACTCTGCAAGTGACCGGCAGGCAACGGTTTGTCTCCCGAGGTCGGTCTCTTCCAGCAGGGGTTGCCAATCACAGATTTGAAAGCCGCCGGCGGCCGGTATTTCGTAGAATTTCATGTTGCGACCGTTGTCGGTGTCGGCGTGATGGAGATTAAGGGAAATGCTTGAGCAGGCATGCACTTTCAGGCTGTCTGCAAGCGCTAACGCCCCATGACTCCGTACCCCCTTGCAGTGACGCCAGCCACGCCCCCAGACCCTGACCGGCGTGTCGAGCTGTGTGTTCAGATAACGAATCAGTTCGCAGCGTTCCGGGTAACAGGTGCCTGCAAAAGAGACCTCTGCAGCAAACCGTTGTCGGTCGCGTGCAGAGATGTTGTCCACGCTATGAAAGTGGCGTGACACACCGAACGGGAAATATCGCAGTTGCTCCGGATGGACCGGTCTGAGCCGGTCAAAAGTCCCTTTGCCGGAAACCAGTAGCTGCTCCGAGAATTCGGCTGCCTGGCTGATGCGTGCCTGTGCCTGGTCTGTGAGTATGTCGCCCCACCAGTAGAGGACTCGCAGGCCGGGTGAATGCTGGCGGCATTGCGCTACTGTTTGCTGATCCACCGTACCCTGGATACTGAGCAGGGTATCCCAGCGATCATGCGACATTGCTTCCAGCAACTGCCTTCTGTGGCGTTCTATCCAGGCTGTTTTTCGGTTTTCTCCCTGCAGCAGGGCCTTGCCGGCGAGTACCAGGCGGTCTTGCAGGGTTTTCCGGTTGTGGTAGCTGACACCAACAGTGTGTCCGGCCTGTCGCAGGGAGTCGACAATGATCTCTGTCCACAGGCCGGTCCAGTGCGGGCCTTCAATGAATATCTTCAACACCGACCTCCGGCAGCGGACTACTGTGGTAGCCAGGCCATCCCGTGCGGGCCCGGTACTGCCTGCAGGGGGTGTTGATACAGGCGTTCCAGGTTTACCTGTGTCAGGGCGGTTTCTGCCGTCCCCTGTAGCGTCTCACTATCACCAAATAACAGCAGGAAGCGGTTGCAATAGCGTACTGCAAGGTTGAGGTCATGCATGACCAGCAACAGGCCCTTGTCATGATGCGCAGCCTGTTCCTGTAGCAGATCAAGCATGCTTATCTGATGATGAATGTCGAGATGGTTGGTTGGTTCGTCCAGCAACAGCAGTTGCGGATCCTGTGCCAGCAGGCAGGCAATGCTCACGCGTTGCCGTTCACCGCCTGACAATGTATTCACCATGCGTGCTTCCTTGTTGTGCAGATCAACTGCCTGCAGCGCATCCCGTGCAATGGCAAGGTCTTTGCCACCCTCCCATTGCAATGGCCCGAGCCAGGGATGGCGGCCGGTCAATACGGTTTCCAGCACACTGGCAGGAAAGGCGTCAGCATGGTTCTGGAACAACAACCCGATGTGTTGCGCGACGGCCTTGCGTGGCAGCTGGACCAGCGGCCGGTCGTTCAGGGTGATGTCGCCGGCTGTCGGCGGGTGCAAGCCGGCCAGCGTGTGCAATAGCGTTGTTTTCCCGGTGCCGTTGCGTCCCAGCACGCACCAGCGCTCACCGCTGTTGATGGTTAGTTCAAGGTCGCTGCAGGCCGTCGTGGTACCGATGGTGATGTGCAGCGCACTGGTTGCCAGTAATGACATGGTTCAGCGCGCCTCGCCATGCAGGGTGCGACTGTGGTGCAGCAACAGCAGGAACACCGGCACGCCAACCAGTGCCGTCAGTATGCCGACCGGCAGCTGCCGGGGTGCCAGTAAGGTGCGTGCCAGCGTATCTGCGATAATCAGCAGGCTGCCACCCAGCAATGCGGCTGCCGGCAGCAGCAGGCGGTGATCACGTACGCCGAGTAGCCGCAACATGTGTGGAACAATCAGACCGACAAAGCCGATACTGCCGGCCAGCGTAACGGCGGTTGCGGTTAACAGCGATGCCAGCAGGTAGATGAAGTAGCGCAGTGGCCTGACGTTGACCCCCAGTGCGCCGGCGGTTTGTTCACCATGGGCCAGGATGTTCAGTGAGCGGCCGATTCCCATGGCTGCCAGCAGCCCGATGACCAGTACTGGAAAACCGCTGCTGGGAAAGGCGGTGTTGGAAAGATCGCCCATGAGCCAGAACAGCATGCCGCGCAGTCCCTGTTCCGGGCTGATCGCCAGCAGCAGGCCAATGATTGCCCCCCAGCCGGCCGCGATCACGATACCGGTCAGCAGCAGGCGGCTGGTGGTCCAGCTGCCACTGCCATGTGACAGTCCGAACACCAGCAGCATGGATAGCAGTGCACCGCTGAAGGCCGCGCCGTGTAGCCAGAGGCTGCCGAGACCGGCCAGCATGGCCAGCAGGGCGCCGGTTGCAGCACCGCCAGACACCCCCAGTACATAGGGGTCTGCCAGCGGGTTGCGCAGCAAGACCTGCATTAAACCACCCGCCAGCGCGAGCAGGGCGCCGGTTATAAAGGCAGCCACTGTCCGTGGCCAGCGTAATTCCATGATCACCTGTCCGGCCAGGTCATTGCCGCTATCTGCACCTGAGAAGACTGCCAGCAGCTCCTGCCAGGAAATAGCAACACTGCCGGTGGCCAGGCTGAATAACAGGCTGGCGAGTGTCAGTAGCACGAGTGTGGTGAGCAGTACGACGGGCCGCATTACGAATGTTCCGGGCCTCTATGGCATGCCTGCCAGACCGGGTCTGCAGGCAGGGAGCCGATCATCTCAGGCTGATGACGGGCCAGTCATGGTCTTTGGCGTGTTGCTCGAGGACTTCATCCGGGTCAACCGCCACCGGGTGGGTGACCTTGCCCAGCAAGGGTAAGTCATTGTGCGAGTCACTGTAGAACCAGCTGTTATCGAGTGCTTGCCGGTTGTCCTCCAGCCAGTCGCTCAGCCGCTCTACCTT
>DMKK01000115.1 GCA_003454335.1 Gammaproteobacteria bacterium
GTATGACTTCTGTAGCCCTGTCGGCAAGGCAAAGCAATCACGCAGCAAAGGTAAATCCACTCACAAGCTCTCAAAGCACTAGTCCTGTATTGACAGAGAGGACGAGAATGATGTCGTTGTCGATGAGAAAATTACTTCCGCAAACATATCAGCCATTGAAATCCGGATCAGAACCAGGTCCGTCCAGGTCGACGCTTGTCTGGATGTATTCACCCTGCATGGAGAACGGACCGAATACGACTGCTGCCTCCGCACCAAGTTATGAACATCCGGTTATGGAGCATAGCCAGTCTGCGCCGGATTGCAGACAAAAAAAAGCGGACAAATTGCCCGCTGAATATGGGAGTCTTACAGGTAAATACAGTAAACATACTGCATTTGCCTGCGGTTTATTTATACGTCATCTTCGCTGCCACGCCTTGATGTAGATCAATAGCGTCCGTAAAAAATACGACACAGCAGCGATAAGCAACAGCCAATTCCGGAAGATGGTCAGCCGTCCTTGCAGTTTGGCCCTGGCCTCGCCATCCGCACCTCATCAAGTGGACAACGTAGCCACATCTTCATGAGGCAATACAGTCATAATCCATTTTTACCAGACACAAAAGAACGCACCTCGCGGAGGGAATGCGAGGCGCGCTGTGGCAAGCTTTTAGAGGAATTATTATGATTTAGGCCACGGATAAAATATTATGGCACCCGTAACCGCTTGCCAATTGCACTGAAGTACATGCTGTACTTCATCAGGCAAAAGCAATCACATCCACTGGAAATTCGATCAAATTCGAGACGCCTGCCCCGATTACACCCCATAATGTATTTTGAAATTGCAGAGATAACCACACCGCTCTGGCTGTTGCTGGCCTGGGGTAGCCTGATCGGGTTTGTCTTTTCCACCGTCGGTGCGGCTGGCGGTATCCTTGCATCCGTCGGTATGATCTCGATCTTCGGGTTGCAGGATCCGAACCTGGTCAAGCCGATGGCACAGACACTGACGCTGGCGACCCCGGTGATCGCGGTGCCGCTGTACATGCGTCAGTGCCGCGTGGTCTACCGCCTGGCCCTTCTGCTGGCAGCCGGCGGCATCATTGGCGCCTTCATCGGCAGCACCCTGTCACACGGCCTGTTGGCCGACATGAGCGTCTTCAAACCGGTGTTTGCGGTGCTGGTATTTTTTATTGCCTGCCAGTTGGCCTGGCAGATTTTTCGCAGCAGCAAAAAGACACAACATCTGACACGGGCCATGCGCGCCGCGGAAACGTTTGAGCGCCAGGTAAAAGAAGGCCAGGATCTGTGTGCGACGGGTGTCCGCTGTGTACACAAGTCACTCACACAACTTGTTTTCCGATTTGGCAACGAGGAATTCGCCTTTAATACCTGGCTACCACTATTTGCCGGCATGGCGATTGCCATACTGTCTTCGGCGCTGGGTGTGGGTGGCGGGTTCCTGCTGGTTCCGTTCATGAGCATCGTTATGCGCCTGCCCATGTACGTGATTGCCGGCACCTCGGCACTGGCAATCGCGGTACATTCACTCACATCGATCGGAAATTATGTCCGGCTTGGCATTGCACTGGATTTGAGCATGCTGGGAATTTTGTTGCTCGGGGTCGTGGCAGGTTCTGCCATCGGCCCAGCAGTCAGCAAATATATCCCGGAAAATGGACTACGTGGTTTTCTCTGTATCGTGCTGCTGCTGATTGGCCTGCGCTACACGGGGTTGTTCTGACCATATAACCACACTGCGACCAACTGACACCAAATGAAATGTAACAATACGATAAAAACACAATAGTTACGTACAAGTAACAATCCGCTCATACAGTATTGATAGCATGCCTTCCGGTAACTTCATGGAGGCTGATTACATGAATACGATGACCCGGTTATGGACTGTATTGATTTTATGTGTCCTCGTGTTGACCCTTAATGTACTCGCGGTTGTTGAGGGCTTGTACGAGTTGCCTGAGGACAAGGCGGCAGATACCACGCCGGCGACAACTAATATAAATCTCATATCACAGTCACATTATTGAAACAATAATGTCCCAATATAATGCTTGAACCTACACGTTTACGGGAGTAATCATCATGCTGGATCACATCATGAAGGCTGCACAGACTTTTGAAAACACCCACGGTACATCACCGGACATCGTTTACATTAACCCCTCTCACTATGAATGCCTCTACAAACATAACCCTGAACTGTTTTCTCAAAACCAGCATATTCACCTCGGGTTTCGTCTTGTGATCATGCCCGGTTGTACGCTCATCCATCCAAAAGCAGCCATGCTGCCGGCAGCCCAGCACTTTAGCCAGGTTGCATGACACACACCCGGACAGCGCACTCAAAG
Source organism: Gammaproteobacteria bacterium (assembly GCA_003454335.1). Lineage (GTDB taxonomy): Bacteria > Pseudomonadota > Gammaproteobacteria > UBA9214 > UBA9214 > UBA9214. The sequence continues at coordinate 2,358 of DMKK01000115.1, forward strand.
GGGAGTTTGCCCATGAATATTATCCATGCCATTTCAAATCGCTTTCGAAAAAAACAGGCTTTCCACTATGCCCGTATTTCCAGTTTGGGCATATGCAATGCAGTAATCAGGCTGGACTACCCGGTAGACAGAGCCAACACCATTCCGGTCACCGGACTTGACACTTCGCTTATCGGAAAACGCTGGATCGGCAACCGGTGGACCGGCTAGCCACTGAACACCACTCCCTCCTCTGATTCCAGGGGTAAATTTCCAGTTTCGTCATTTTCGTGAGCTGGCAGCATCAGGGCCGAGCGACATACCGCCCCGGAATTTCGCATCCCGGCCTCCCACTATCACACACCGCATCCGCCTGGGTCGGCTGACAGCCTGACTGGCCACAACCTGCCCCTATTACCATACTCCGCACACAAAAACACGCCTCGCCGAGGGAGTGCGAGACGTGTAGTGGCATGAGTTTAGAGGAGTTATTATGTTTTACGCCACTGGTTAAAATATTATAGCGCCGGTAACCGACTGCCTATTGCACTGAAGTACAAGCATTCATAAATGCATGTACAATTAGCTGCTTGGAATAACCAATACACAAGAGACAAGACCGTGACAACCCTTGCCCCACGCCCATTTCAGCCCCGCTCTTTCATCCTTGCCACCCTGCTTATGCTGTTTCCGGCATTTGCGGTGGCCTCGACAGATTCCGGCCACACCCTTGACCTGACCAACGCCACCGTTGGTTTCGCGGCACTGGCAATCTTCGTGCTGGCCTATCTCATGGTGATGGCAGAAGAATTTACCCACCTGAGAAAATCCAAGCCGGTCATCCTGTCTGCCGGACTCATCTGGGGCATGATCGCCTATGCCTATTCAGGCACTGGAGATAGCCACGCGGTTGAAACGGCAGTGCGGCATAACCTGCTTGAATTCTCGGAGTTATTCCTGTTCCTGCTCGCCGCCATGACTTACGTAAATGCGATGGATGAGCGGCAGGTATTCGAGTCTCTGCGCGCCTACCTGGTCCGCAAGGGATTCGGCTACCGCAGCCTGTTCTGGCTAACCGGTGGCCTTGCCTTCTGTCTCTCACCGATTCTCGACAACCTGACGACAGCACTGGTGATGTGCGCCGTATTGCTGGCCGTTGGCAAGGACAATGGTAAATTCGTTGGTATTGGCTGCATCAACATTGTCGTCGCCGCCAATGCCGGTGGCGCCTTTTCCCCCTTCGGTGACATCACCACCCTGATGGTCTGGCAGAAAGGCTTGGTCAGTTTTTCTACTTTCTTCCTGCTATTTATACCGTCCGTGGTCAATTTCGTGATACCGGCTGCCTTTATGCATTTTGCCATCCCCGCAGGAAAACCCGCCCCCAGCGTTGAAAGTGTCATCATGCGACGTGGCGCCAAACGCATCATGCTGCTATTCGGCTGCACCATTATAACCGCGGTCAGCTTCCATAACTTTCTGCATCTGCCGCCGTTTCTGGGCATGATGACCGGCCTCGGTTTCCTGCAGTTTTTCAGTTATTACCTGAAAAAGACACATAGCCCGCACATTGATTCACCTGTTTCCCTTGGCGTGGTTGGCGAGCTGGCCATGGGTGGCGAAGATGGCGAACGTTTCGATTTCTTCAACCGTCTGGCACGCGCCGAGTGGGATACCCTGCTGTTCTTTTACGGTGTAGTACTGTGTGTCGGCGGACTTGGCTTTATCGGTTACCTGGAACTGGCCTCATCCGTAATGTATATCGATTATGGTCCAACCTATGCCAACATTGCTGTCGGCGTCATGTCTGCCATCGTGGACAACATCCCGGTGATGTTCGCGGTATTGAGCATGAACCCGGACATGGAACTGGGACAGTGGCTGCTGGTCACCCTGACGGCCGGTGTCGGTGGCAGCATGTTGTCCATCGGTTCAGCTGCCGGGGTGGCTCTGATGGGCCAGTCACGCGGCAAGTACACGTTTTTCGGTCACATGAAGTGGACGCCGGTCATTATACTTGGCTACGCTGCCAGCATCATGGTGCACATGTGGATCAATGCCGATACGTTTTCAGTGCCTATCGTCACGGGTTAGTAGCTGTGGGAGCGCCGTCGCCTACAGGGATGGTCACTACGGGCTTCCTGCCCTCTTGTGACACTTGCACATCCCTGTACATCGTAGGTGAGGGGCGTAAGCAGGACGCGGGAGCTTCCCCGGCGCGAATCGCGGCGAGACGCCGCTCCCACAGTAAGATTTATTGCAATGCTCGGTTTAACAGTGATCAGGAGGCAGTTTCTGATTCCAGGCTGCGCCACACACTGCTACCGCCGCAAGCCTTCTCAATGGCCTCCATTCGTGCAGCATGCGCGTGGCATTCAGCCTCGCTGGCCCTGATCACGCGCAGCGGCTCACGATCTGCGGCCACCCGTTTAATATCCTGACGCTGGCTACTGCCGCTGTCGGTTCGACTGTCCAGCGACAGACTCACCTGGCCACCGGTCATCATCAGGTAGACGTCGGCAAGGATCTCGGCATCCAGCAGGGCGCCGTGTAATTCCCGCTGGGAATTATCTATGTCATAACGCTTGCACAGCGCATCAAGGCTGTTGCGCTGCCCCGGATGCAGGCGCCGCGCCATCACCAGTGTGTCCAGCACCCTGCAATGATCCACCACGGTGCCGGGGGACCTGGCCAGCAGCTTGAATTCGTGGTCGATAAAACCGACATCGAACGGTGCATTGTGAATAACCAGTTCCGCGCCCTTTATAAATTCGAGGAACTCGGTGGCAATACCGGCAAAACGCGGCTTGTCAGCCAGCGACTCGTTGGTGATGCCATGCACCTCGATAGCACCCACATCAATCTCGCGGTCAGGCTGAATGTACTGGTGATAGGTATTGCCGGTAATGCGTCGGTCAATCAGTTCGACACAGCCGATCTCGATAATACGATGACCTTCAGAAGGTTCCAGACCGGTTGTTTCCGTATCGAGCACAATTTGACGCATGAGTTTTCCTACTGCCTCTATCTATAAGAGTTCGTCGATGGCCTTGTTTGCCAGCTCATCGGCCTGCTCGTTTTCAGGGTGACCACTGTGCCCCTTGACCCAGGCCCATTCAATATCATGTCCTGTTGTGGCCTTGTCCAGGCGCTGCCAGAGATCGACATTCTTGACCGGTTTCCTGGCAGCCGTTTTCCAGCCACGTCGCTTCCAGTTTGCCAGCCATTCCTTGATCCCCTGCTGTACATACTTTGAATCCGTCGTCAGCCGGACCGTACAGGGACGCGTCAGACTCTCAAGAGCCTGAATCGCAGCCATCAGTTCCATACGATTATTGGTTGTCATGGCTTCTGCGCCATACAGGGTTTTCTCATGGCCCTTGTGACGCATGAGCACGCCCCAGCCACCCGGCCCCGGATTACCGCGGCAGGCACCGTCCGTAAATATCTCGGTTTCAATTGACACGTCGGACATTGCCTTGACTGGAACTGGGGATACCCACGGGGAACAGGCGGCGCCGTTTCAGATATCCTTCTTTCAGGGGCGTCATTATCACCGTCCGTTTACGGGCCACCAGGATGTAGGCAGCCGACAGGTATTTGTAGACATAACCACCGGCCGAACCGGTAAGTCGCAGTTTTTCGAGCAGCCGCAGATTCTGCATCGGTGGGCGCTGCAGCAGGTAATGGCAGTGCAAGGTATCGAACCCCAGCAAACTGAGCCAGTCCTTGATACGGCTCATACTCAAAAACCGGGTATCCCACGGCATCTGTTGACGCTTGGGTGTCAGTACACGGCGCATCCCCCAGAGGCTGCGCGGATTAAACCCGATAATGACCAGGTGTCCGTCCGGAATCAGGCTGCGGTCAGCTTCCCGCAGTACCTGATGCGGGTCACTGGTGATCTCAAGGGTGTGTGGCAGCACAATGGCATCAATGGTGTCACTCATGATAGGCCAGTCTTCCGTATGACCGCCAAGCCCCGCCTGTTCCTGCGTCAGGGGTTCGACACTCTGGATGACCTGATGGGGTATCCGGCTGGCATTCAAATAGCAGCGTTCCCAGGGTGGATCCAGCACCAGCAGGTGGTAGCCAAACAAGGTGGGGAGTTCTGTTTCCAGCGCCGTCAGTTCAGCCTCCGCCAGCAAGCGCCCCAGTGGACGCTGGTACCAGTTGCGGAGCGCTGCCGACCTTAGAGGTGCCGTGAATTCCCTGTTCATCACCCGGAAATAATAACGCATTCCGGCGCTCCCCGTACCTAAAAAACCCTTTCTGGTAAAAGTTATTGACCCGCCCCGGATGGCCTGTCAGGATATGCGCGCAATCGGGGGCAAATAACACAGCGGCACAGCCCCCCCCCGGACAGCATATCAAGACTCATCAGGACGTCACCGATATTCACGTATGAACTGCATTCGCCTTGTTTTAGCCGCATTGACCATCCTGTTAACCGCTGGCTGTGCATCACTCGACACCGCCTCACGCTCAAGCACTACACCCGCTGACGAACAGTACGCCGCCATCACGGACCTTTCCACGCATGTCCCACCCAGCAGCAGTGGCCGGCCCGGGAATGGAACAACATCTGAACACCACGACTTTTGGGAAACGCTGCGCCAGGGATTTCGTCTGACCGGCCAGGAACAAGCTGCTGTCGTCAAACGGGCAGCAGAATACGGCCGGTACCCGCGTCAGGTTGAAAAAATATTCAACCGCGGCGAGCCTTACCTCGCCTATATTTATGAAGAAGTAAAAAAACGTAACTTCCCGACCGAGATCGTGTTGTTACCGTTTGTTGAAAGTAGCTATGACCCCTTCGCCTATTCCCACGGCCGGGCCGCCGGGCTTTGGCAGTTTATCCCGGGTACCGGCAAGATGTACGGCCTGAAGCAGGACTGGTGGTATGACGGCCGTCGCGACATCGTCGCATCCACGCAAGCCGCACTCAATTATCTGGATTATCTGCAGCAACGGTTTGACGGCGACTGGTTACTGGCTATCGCTGCCTACAACTCGGGCAGTGGCCACGTCAGCAGGGCTATCAAGCGTAATCGCAAGGCCGGCAAACCAACGGATTTCTGGCACCTGCAGTTGCCGAAAGAGACCTCCGCCTATGTGCCGAAACTGCTTGCCATCAGTGATGTTGTCAGAAGACCCTCGAAATACAATGTCGTCCTTGCTCCGATTGACCCCGCCCCCACTTTTACGCTGGTCGACACCCGGGGGCAGCTGGACATCGCCATCGCCGCAGAACTCGCCACCGTCGATACCGAATCACTCTATCTGTTAAACCCCGGTTTCAACCGCTGGTCAACCCATCCGGATGGCCCGCATCAACTGGCCATTCCAACTGCAAAGTCAGCGGTCTTCGAGGAAAACCTGGCCGCCCTGCCGGATGATCAACGCGCCAAGTGGGTACGGCACAAGGTCAACAAGGGTGAAACTCTATCGGGTATTGCCCAGCGCTATAACACCACCGTCGGCGTGCTGCGCAACACCAATGTGCTGAAGAGTTCTAATATACGCATCGGCCAGCATCTGCTGATACCGGTTGCTGCACAGGATGCTTCCCGCTATGCGGCACTGGCAAAACACCTGCAACCGGCACGTGCATCGAGTAACAAGGTAACCCACAGGGTACACTCGGGTGACAGCCTCTGGAAGATTGCCCGACAGTACGATGTCACAGTGAGCCAGGTCACCCGCTGGAACCGGCTGGATGGCGGCGCATTGATCAAACCGGGACAACAGCTGGTTATCTGGAAGAAAGGCAAGACATCAGCAAGTGGCAAACGCTTGCGGACAGTCAACTACACGGTACGCGATGGTGACTCGCTGTACCGGATCGCCAGGAAATTCAATGTCTCCATTACTGATCTACGGCGCTGGAACAACCTCCCCAAGGGGAAGTATCTGCAGCCCGGCCAGCACCTGAAACTGTATGTGGATGTGACTCAGCTGTCTGCATAATGCTGTCCCACCGGACTTAGCCTCCCGGTAAATCCATACCATACTGACTGATCAGTTTTTCGGAACCTGCACCACAACTGATAATGGTGCGCATCGCATCCTGTACCGGGATATCCACCGGGTGCACATATTTTCCCTTCAGATGATAGATCAGGCCCGACGTTGGGTTCGGTCCCGTTGGCACGAACACGGTATAACTGCCGTCTGCATGTGTATCCGTAATAAAGCAGGTCACCAGTGTAGAGTTGCAAAATATCTGCGCCAGTGCCACCGAGGAGAACGGCGAATCCTTGCGACTGCCAAACAGCTGCAACACGGTTTCCTTGATCATGGAATAGCCAGGGGCCAACCGCAGGATCCGTGTCTCAACCTGGCGATAGAAGAAACCGCCCAGGCGCGTGCGCACCAGCATACCCACAAAAAAACAGGTCACCAGTATCAGCACAATAACAAAGGATTCCGCTATAAATTCATTGGTTTGCGTATCCTTTATGACAAGACGCGTTATCGGCTGTATCCAGCTGGTAATGAGATCAAAAATCCATACTGACACCGACACCAGGATGGCCACCGGCAGGATCACGACCACCCCGCCAAGCAGGGAGGTTTTCAGAAAGTGTTTGAGCTTGAGCATGGTTGTTATACCCCCCGAAAAGTCACCACCACCAGTAGACACATACGCAGGAACCTCAGGCCTCTGGTCGCATATGCGGAAACAACAACACATCCCGAATGGAAGGTGAATCCGTAAACAGCATCACCAAACGGTCAATACCGATGCCCTCGCCTGCGGTTGGCGGCATACCATGTTCCAGCGCACGAATATAATCGGCGTCATAGTGCATTGCTTCCAGGTCACCGGCATCCTTGTCCACAACCTGCTGGCGAAACCGCTCGGCCTGGTCTTCGGCATCATTCAGCTCGGAGAAACCATTGGCAATTTCGCGCCCCCCGACAAAGAATTCAAAGCGATCGGTAATAAAGGGGTTGTCATCGTTACGCCGCGCCAGTGGTGATACCTCAGTCGGGTAGGCAGTAATAAAGGTCGGATCATCCAGTCGCCCTTCCACGGTTTTCTCGAAGATTTCGATCTGCACCTTGCCCAACCCATAGCTCTCCTTCAGGGGTATCTTGAGACTGGCGGCCACGGCCCTGGCCCTGTCCGGGGCGTCGACATCCTCAGCTGACAGGTCGGGGTTAAAATGCAGAATGGAATCACGCACGCTCATGCGTCGGAAGGGTTTTCCGAAATCGTACTGACTGCCCTGGTATTCA
>DMKK01000001.1 GCA_003454335.1 Gammaproteobacteria bacterium
AGCCCACAAGTCCTCCGGGAAGACAACCGTGTCCCTGGGACTGTGCGCTGCGCTGTCCGAGCGCGGCCTTTCGATACAACCCTTCAAGAAAGGGCCGGACTACATCGATCCAATGTGGCTGGGCCTGGCTGCCGGCCGCCCTTGCCACAACCTTGATTTCTACTGCATGTCCCATGAAGAGATCCTGACAAGTGTCGGGCACTATTCATCCGGGGCAGACATTGCCCTGATCGAAGGCAACAAGGGGCTCTATGACGGCCTTGACCTGGATGGCAGCAACAGCAATGCCGCGCTGGCGACACTGACCCACACGCCTGTCATCCTGGTACTCGACGCCCGCGGCATGACCCGCGGAATTGCCCCGCTGATTCTTGGTTACCAGGCTTTTGACCCCGAAGTCCGGATTGCCGGCGTCATCCTGAACCAGCTTGGCGGCAGCCGTCATGAGGCCAAGCTGCGTGCCGTGATTGAACACTACACCGACATCCCGGTAATTGGTGGTGTACACCGCAACCCGTCAATGGAAATTGTCGAGCGCCACCTGGGACTGGTGCCCAGCAACGAGGACTCGGCCGCCAGCAGCAAGATCAGGGAGATCAGCCATCTCATCAGGGAGCAGGTAGACCTGGATCAGTTGCTCGCCGTGGCCGAAGCCAAACCGCTCAGTTTTCCCCCGCTACAGCCGGCAACAGCCGCCGCTGACATCCCGGTAACAATCGGTATCGCGCGTGATGCTGCCTTTGGCTTTTACTACCCGGATGACCTCCATGCCCTCACCCAGGCAGGTGCAGAACTGGTGATGTTCAATACGCTCACAGATACTGTCCTGCCCGACATGGACGGCCTGTTTATCGGCGGCGGTTTTCCCGAGAGCCAGATGCAGTCACTGGAGGCAAACACGGCATTAAGAACCGCGCTAAAGACAGCGATCAACAATGGCCTGCCCGCCTATGCAGAATGTGGTGGGCTAATGTATCTCACGCGCAAGCTTTCGTGGCATGACAAACAAGCCGAGATGGTCGGCATCATCCCGGCAGATACCGTCATGCATTCCCGACCACAGGGCCGTGGTTATGTGCGCTTGCGGGAAACGACAGCGGCCCCATGGCCGACAAAGCAGCCGCAGGATGAATTTGCCGCCCATGAATTCCATTATTCAAGTCTGGAAAACATCACCAAACCACTGGATTATGCCTATGAAGTCACGCGCGGACATGGCATCGACGGCCGGAATGACGGCATTGTCATCAAAAACCTGCTGGCCTGCTACAGCCATATGCGTGATACAGAGCAGCATCACTGGGCCCGCCGGTTCGTGGAATTTGTCAGGATGCACCGGGGTTGATACAAAACAACCCTGACACAGTATACTAGCCGTCATTCATTACAGGAGTCACCATGATCACCATCACACCTGCTGCTGCCGAGCAAATACAGGCCTCAGCCGAACAGGGAAAGATGCAGGGACTGGCGATGCGTATCGCCGCAAAACGCAACCCGGACGGCACCATGCACTACGGCATGGGATTCGATGACACTGAGCTGGATGGTGATATGCATATCAACGCAGGCGGAATAGACGTCGTCATCGGTGAGAGCAGTCACTTGCTCATGGAAGGTGCGACACTGGACTATGTCGAGATTGAAGCGGAAACCTGGCAGTTCATCTTCCTGAATCCGAATGATGCCAACTACTCACCACCGGCATAGGCTGTTGTAACCGTCATGACCACACAGCCAACCGGGGAACGGGGCAATACCAGGTTCGGCGACGAGGATCTTGAAGAGAAATCACTGCAAATCCTCTACGAAATCGTTTCCAGTATCAACACTTCACACGGGCTGGATGACCTGCTGACCCGTTTCATGTACACCTTAAAACGCGTCACTCAATCACGTGCCGCCGCCATCTGGATCGCACAACAGCCCGGGGAAATGGAGCTGTCTGCCAGTAGCGGGATTGACGAGTCATTGATTCTCCCGGACCGTCTGGATGTACGTCGGTGCCTGTATGAACGCGCAGAGACTGAAGGAAAGATCTGGGTAGAGAGCGACCTGAAAAAATGCGAGGAAATCGCCGGCAGACAGTTCTTTGACGACAGGCACACCGGACTTGTAGCGACGCCAATGCGCTTCCGCGGCAAGGTGACGGGAGTGATCAACCTGTTCATGGATGCCGAGCTGGTTAAACAGATAAACAGCATCAAACCGCTGCTCACCAGCATCGCGCACCATCTCAGTGTCGCCATTGAGCGTTATAACAGCGATGACAAATACCGGCAGCATCTCATCAAGGACGAGCGCACCCGCATTGCACATGAGTTGCACGACTCGCTTGCCCAGACCCTGGCCAGTCTCCGTTTCCAGGTAAGGGTGCTTGATGAAACCCTGCACCAGGGTGACGAGTCCACCACCTGGCAACAACTGGAACGGATTGAGAACAGCCTTGACGAGGCCAACACCGAACTCCGGGGCCTTATAGCCAACTTTCGTGCTCCGGCCTATGAGCATAACCTGCTGGGTTCGATTGAAAAGATTGTCAGTCAGTTTCGTAATGAAACGCGTATAAAAACCTACCTGCAGAAGGAGTGGTCAAGCACATCGCTTTCCAGTGAAAATGAAACCCAGATACTGCGGATAATTCAGGAAGCACTCTGGAATATAAGAAAGCACAGTGAAGCCAATACCGTCCGCATTATGCTGAAAGATGATATAAGGGGTGGATGTCATGTTCTTATTGAGGACGATGGCATTGGTATCAACAAGAAAATCTACGGTTCGCCCGGCGAACATATTGGCCTCACCATCATGCAGGAGCGGGCATCCCGCCTGGGCGGTACACTGCGGGTAGAGAGTGAACCGGGCGAAGGCACACGTATCGTACTTGAACTTAATCACCCGGGGATCCAGAATAAGCCGTCATGAGTCTGAATATACTACTGGTTGATGACCACACCCTGTTCCGCGAAGGACTGGAAAGCCTGCTAAGCCGCAGGGATATCAACGTGCTCGCTGCTGTCGGCAGCGGCCAGGAAGGCCTGCGTCTTGCTACTGAACTTGAACCTGATGTGGTTCTGCTGGACATGCGCATGCCGGAAATGGACGGTATGGAGGTATTACGCCAGCTACGCAAGAACGGTTTTACCAATCCGGTTGCCATGTTAACGACCAGCAGCGACGAACGTGATCTCGTTGCATCATTACGCAGCGGTGCACAGGGCTACCTTCTCAAGGACATGGAACCTGATCAGCTGGTCCTGGCCCTGCGGGATATCGTTGCCGGCAAGACCGTGGTAGCGCCTGACCTGGCCCCGGTGCTTGCCCGTGTAGTCCAGGGAGACAGTATTGCCCCGGAAGAAGAAAGCCCCTTTGCCAAATTGACGCCGCGCGAAAACGAGATCCTGGCACTACTGGCTGAAGGCCAGAGCAACAAGGTCATTGCCCGTAACCTCGGTATTTCGGATGGCACCGTAAAACTGCATGTAAAATCCATCCTCCGCAAACTTGGTATCCATTCACGTGTAGAAGCCGCTGTCATCGCTGTCGAACAGGGCTTGCGCACAACCCGCAACAATGACTGATCCGCTGCCATGTCAGGATGATCAGACCCCGCCATGAAACGCTTCACCGACCTGGTAACAGAGACCCTCGCCAATATCACAGAAGAGTTTCCCTGGGATATTGAAGAGAAAATGAACGACGGCGAGCAACGACCGCTCATCCTGGATATACGCGAACCGGATGAATTCTCCGCCATGCACATACAGGATTCGCTGCATGTACCCCGCGGCATACTCGAGTCTGCCTGTGAGTATGGTTACGAGGAAACAGTCAGGGAACTGGTAGAGGCGCGCGACCGTACTGTCGTCGTTGCATGCCGTTCGGGTAACCGCAGCGCCCTCGCCGCCTTCACCATGCAGTTGCTGGGTTACCAGCAAGTCAGTTCGATGAAAACCGGATTGCGTGGCTGGAATGACTACGAATTGCCTCTCGTCGACGCCATCGGTCACAAGGTACCCGTTGATGTCGCCGACGAATTCTTCACGACACGCTTGCGCCCTGACCAGATCGCACCGGAGAAATAGGAAACGCAACCACAGAATACGCTCAGCTATAATGCTTCCGGTCAGCACGCCGCCGGGCACCCTGCTGGATAATCACCCCTTCTACCATTGTGAGATCAGGCAACTCGATGACTTCGTGCCCTGCTTGCAGCGTCTTCAGGTAATACACGCCTTCACCAAACTCCAGCTGGCGGAAAATGTATTCCTCACCCTGACGCGCCAGCACATAGGAGCCGTCTTTTATGACACCGGAGGGATCGATAATGATGATGCAGCCGTCCTTGAACTCCGGCGCCATGGTGTCACCAATGACACGCAGCGCAAATGGCTCGCCTCCGCAACTACTTTCCTGCATGCCTGAGCCCCATCAGCGTCATGTTTATATGGCTAATATTTATATATAATATCATTGTGTTATATATCCTTTCTAACAGATTAAATGAGATATAAAAAGCAGAAAAGACGCGCGCATCAAGCTCCATAATAATCACGATACCAGTCAACGAAGTTGGCAATCCCCTGCTCGATGGACATATCCGGCTTGTAGTTAACATCACGCACCAGGTCAGCCACGTCCGCATAGGTTGCCGGCACATCACCGGCCTGTAACGGCAGCATGTTCTTCTCTGCCTCTTTACCCAGACATGCTTCGAGGACTTCAATGTAGTGCATCAACTCGACCGGCTGATTGTTGCCAATATTATAAAGCTGGTACGGTGCGGTACTGGTCGCAGAATCCGGCACATCACCCGACCACTCCGGATTGGGTTTCGGGACCCTGTCGAGCACACGCACCACACCTTCTACAATGTCATCAATGTAGGTGAAGTCACGCCGGTGGTTGCCGTAGTTGAATACATCAATCGGTTTTCCCGCCAGGATATTATGCGTGAACTTGAACAACGCCATATCCGGCCGACCCCAGGGGCCATACACGGTAAAGAAACGCAGGCCGGTTGTCGGGATACGATAAAGATGGCTATAGGTATGCGCCATCA
>DMKK01000165.1:0-7533 GCA_003454335.1 Gammaproteobacteria bacterium
CCGGCCATCACATCATCGCCCAAATGCACCCGCAATACCCGGCGACCGCGTTCAGCAAGCACATCGATATCTCCCTGCGCCTGGGCGGCCTCCACGATACCAAAGGTAAAGCCCCGTCCCGGCACTTGCAGGTCTTCGCTGGCAGCAGCGGTGATTTGCAGGAAAACACCGGTATTTGGCCCGCCCTTATAGGCCTGGCCGGTTGAATGTAAAAATCGCGGCCCGAAACCCAGGCAGCTGGCAATTTTTCCCTGCTGGCGCACGGTATCACGCAGCTGCTGCAGCTGGCGGGTGTTGGCCGTATTTCTGTCCAGATACGCCAGCAATGCAACATAGTCTCCGGCTTTGGCCCGGCTGAAATGCGCCTTTAACAAGGCTGCTACGGTCTGTTCGCCCGCGAGGTCCTGTAACTCCACGGCATTACCCGCATCGGCAAACAGGGTCAGCTGAGCATCTGCTGCCAATGGCACCTCATCCGGCAAACTCTCGCCTGCCTCGCAGGCATCGGTAATCTTGCGAGCCTCTATTTTGCTGGCCTCAACGTCTGGCTGATCAAAGGGATTGACACCCATAACGGAACCGGCAACCGCTGTAGCAACCTCCCAGCGGAAGAATTCCTGTCCAAGCGTATACCGGTCATCGAGCGTAATACGGATAACCGGCTCGCCGGCCTGTTCCAGTTGTCCGATGGCCTTGTCCTGCTCAGAATCCACCTCACCTGCCAGGCTCAAATACACAAATACACGATCGTTCCCGTAATCTGCAGAACTCACCAGCGACTCGCCATCGACCGGGATGATTCCCTTGCCCTGCTTGCCTGTGGACTCGGCCACCAGCTGTTCCAGCCAGGCACCGATGGAAGCCAGCGACGGGGAAGCGACAAGGGTCAGTTTGTTGCGGCCGGCATTGGCGGCCACGCCCAGAATGCAGCCCAGCAGGACACCCGGGTTATCGGCCAGCTCCCGCGTAGTCTCGCAGGCGGCCACCATTTCCAGCGTGTCCTCGAGATACCGCCTGCAATCAATACCGATGACCGCTGCCGGCACCACGCCAAAATTGGATAAGACCGAGAAACGCCCCCCGATATCCGGCTCCCCATGAAAGACGCGCATGAACCCGTCTGCGGTGGCCAGCCTGTCAAGACTGGTTCCCGGATCTGTTATAGCAATAAAGTGGCTGACCGCTTTTTCCGCACCGACTGCTTCTGCCATGCGCTGTAAAAACCAGGCCATGAGGATGTTAGGCTCAAGTGAACTGCCCGACTTGCTGGAAACAATAAATGCCGTGCGCTCAAGATCAATCGCCGCTTCAACCGCCTTGACCTGGGCGGGGTCAGTCGAATCCAGCACGATCAGGCCGGGATGACCCGGCTGTTGCCCGAAGGTCTCCGCGATGACCTCGGGCGCCATGCTGGAACCACCCATACCCAGCAAGACAAGCTGCCGGATATCACGCGCAAGCAGATCACGCACCAATGATTCCGGCCCATCAAGCTGCTGCAGTGATTGCCGGACAATATTCAGCCAGCCCAGCCACTTAGCCTCATCGCCCCCGGTCCAGACCGTTGCATCACGCCTCCAGAGACGCTCCAGCTTGCCCTCAAGCTGCCACTCATCCAGCGTGCTGTGTAATGTCGTCTTCAGATCTGAAGGCAGTGTAAAACTCAAGCGATTCATCATATTCCTTTTGATATCAGTCAGCGCGTAAACTACTCGAACTCGAAGCTGCGTAAGTTTACACGGTCAGCCGGGAGGCAGGAAAAATTAAAAGGATCGTAGACAAAATGCAATTATCCTCATTTGTCACCGACTCTTAACCCAATATTCTGTCGGGTATTTTTACATAAAGGTTGCTCGCATACCCCTCATGACGGCAAAGCTTACACATAATCACATATCCAGTTTAGACGCAGAGTGACGCTATTAAAAACGAGGCGCTCTCCGGTCAATGCAGAAGAAACACCGGATTATGATTACAGGTGCGTCATCAGGGATGATGTTTCACATTAAATATGAGGCGTGAATCTGGTATGAAATACTTTAATGACCTGGCTGATTCCGGCATTGCCGAGCTCAAGGAACTGATTGCGCTTGCCCGTAGACTGGATGATAAACCCGAGCCACGGGCACTCGAAGGTAAAGTCCTGTCACTGTTGTTCCTGAGCCCATCATTGCGGACGCTGATCTCGTTCCAGTCTGCAATGGTACGACTGGGTGGCGGAACCTTTGTCGTCTCACCGGACATGTCGATTCACGGCCTCGAATCCCGCTCGGGTATCATCATGGACGGTGTTGCAGCCGAACACATTCGCGAGGCGGTCCCCGTGATCGCGTCCTATGGCGATGCCATCGGCATTCGTGCATTTGCGAAAAGGGAAAACCTCAATAACGATCTTGCCGATCGCGAATTCCGTGAGTTAACCGCATTAGTCGATACGCCATACATCAACATGGAATCGGCGATCAATCATCCCTGTCAAAGCCTTGCAGACTGGAAGACCATGGATGACCTGGGAATACCTGCCAACGGTGGAAAGCTCGTATTATCCTGGACCTGGCACCCACGACCACTGCCGTTTGCAGTGCCGGCGGCAACGGTGCATATGGCCGCTCTGCGCGGGATGGATGTTACGGTATTAAGGCCGGAAGGCTTTGAATTGCCAGATGCCATTATGGACAAGGCGCGTCAGGCGGCAGCAATGAGCGGTGGCTCGGTGACGGAGACCGATAATCGCTCCAGTGCCATGCAGGACAGCCGGGTTCTTTACGTCAATTCCTGGGCATCTGCACGCCATTACGGTAATAAATGCGCCGAAGACGAGATCAAACCCGAGTTGCGGGACTGGTGTGTAGATGAGCACTGGTTCGAGAATGCGGTCAGTGACTGCCGCTTCATGCACTGTTTGCCGGTACGCCGGGGTGTTGCCGTCACTGATCGCATACTTGATGGACCGCGCAGCGTCGTTATCACAGAGGCGCGTAATCGTATGCTGGTACAGATGGCCGTGCTGCACCAGATGTTATCGAGTTCGTAAAGACCAACCTCATTCCACTGCTGTCCCGTTAACCCCTGCCAGTACTGCTCCGTTACGTCTGCATTCAGCGGTGTGTGTCACTCCATTTCAGCAAGGCTTCACGAGGCCAGATAATAAAAGCGTTTCGCGGTATGTATTTCCCCTCTTGGTAGAGTCGGGTCCGCCGGCTCGAGCCGGAGAGCGCCCCCCTGCAAGCCCCTTGCAGAGGGGCAAGTGAAAATATGCCGGCGCCATTGTTTTCGGGTACATCCTGCAGGTAGGACAGTTCCGGACTGATTGTTTTCAGTGCCGGATCCAGGTACCAGCTGATACCGATCAGGCCACGAATTTCAGTATTCTCACGCAGCATTTCCGCTATTCGCAAATAACTTGCGGTGCGCTGCTGTTCATTAAATCGATCGGCAAAACGCGGCGCCATGTGAATCTGGTAGAAGGGCTTTAACGCACGAGCCTGACGCATTACAAATGAAGTACGCTTGATCAGGTGGCCAGGTCTGCGACCGAGCAGGATGCGTAGACTGATGCCTGAAGTTTCAATTGTCCAGGCACCGCCAACCGGAACCATTTTTTCACAGCAAACCGCCATATCCTTGAGGAAAGGGTCATTCTCCAGGCAAAAATACTCATCTTCGCGCCCCAGCCCTTCCAGTAAACTCCGGAACCATTCCCGAAATAACACCTCAATACTGCGCGGATAATGCCCGTGATCCAGTCTCTCCAGGGTATCTCCAATGGCCTCAACGATAGCGAGCCTGTTATACAAGGGCTCAATACCATCTCCGGCCAGCTCCTTTAAAGGCCCCATGATGCGAGCGCATGCGCTGCCGAGCTGACTGTAACCCGCCAGCATCGGCAACTTGCGAATCGGCCGGATATATCGCCGCACCGGAAACATTTCCAGAGCTTGTGGAAACTGTCGTCTGACAGCAAGCCGTAACGATTCGCGACTGCTTTCCAGCAGCATTGAGAGCTGCCCTGTCAGGCACAATGCGGGCTTGCTGCCCTGAGTCACCTCCGTTTGCCGGGTAATGATTGTGTTGACCAGATCACCCAGTACCGGGTGTTCGAACAGGGTGCCGAGCTCGATATGTTCGTCCGCCTGCCTGGCGAGCTCGACAATGAACTGCGCAGCAGTTACTGAATTGCCTCCGAGGTCAAAAAAGTTGTCTTGCGGTTCGATGTAATCGATGCGCAGCAGATCCTGCCAGATGATGAGCAACCTTGTTTCCAGTTCTGCCCGATAGCTCACAATTTCAGGAGATATCGAGGCCAGTTTTTCTGCAAAGTTGCCCTGTTCCGACCGGGAGGATTCCGCATCTGCAAGCTGGCAGACTGCGGTATTGCCCAGACGATCCTGAATACGCACAGGCTCTGGCTGGATGGCCGCCGATGCCGATGTGTCGAATGTCATGCTGACCTGTAACTGGTTTGTCAATTCGGGAGGACCAGCCATACGCTGGCGAATAAAACGGTTGGCTGGATCCAGGCCTATGATGACGCCGGTTTCCTGACAATGCATTGCCGCAAACATCGATGCAATCCCCTTGTCGGTTGACAGGGTAAACAGGCCCCGTTTGCGCGACAGGTCGCGCATCTGATAATGCCGTTCCTCGCCGACCTCTTCCCAGATACTCCACGCCAGGGAACGGGTTTTTCTCCCTTTCGAGTTTCGCTGTTGTTCACAGAAACTGTCGATGAAGCGGTTGGCCGCGGAGTAAGCCGCCATCCGGTATGTCCCTAGCGTACTGGAGACCGAAGAGAAGCCCACAAAAAAGGCATCAGGCCGTACTTCGAGCAGACGCCCGGCCGACAGGGTGCCCTGAACCTTGGGCGTGAGTATGTCGAGCAGGCCGTTTCCGGTCTGGTCACGAATCAGGGTGTCGTCCGTTACCCTGGCAAGGTGGAATATGCCGCATAATTTTGTATCCCACAGAGACTCCAGTTCCTCTACTGTACTCAAAAGCACGTGCTCGTTACATATGTCGACAGCACGGTATTCGATAAACGAGCAGGCCGTCTTGAGCGCGTGGTAGCAGTGCAGTTTCCTTGCCAGCGCCGCGTCACTGCCGCTCACCCCATCAGATGCTAACGAGGGAGACTCTGCCGGCAAGTGGCTCCGGCCAACAAGTAACAGCTTTGCATCCTTTGCCTCGACAAGCTGCCGGGCAATCTCCAGACCGATCTCGCCAAAGCCACCGGTAATCAGATACAGGCCACCTGCCTGTATCTGCAGATCAGCTTGCTGGTCATTGGAAAAGGTATTGCTGGCCAGCTCTTCAAGGACAACGGCATAGCGCTTGCCATCCCTGTAGGCAATTTCCCTGTCATGGCCTGTTACGGACAGCTCGTGAACGATGAGGTCTGCGTCCTGCAGTGTATCGCGCTGCTCCAGGTCATAGTGGCGCCAGTCAAGAAAGGGTTGCTCCTGGGGAATAGTCTGAACCAGCCCAAGTGCGAGACTTTTTTCACAACACAACTCGTCCATTTCTAAAACCGACTGGGCGCAGCTGGCACAGACGTTGACGGTGATAGCCTGTTCAGGCTGAAGTTGCACATCAATGGCTTTTGCCAGAAAGGCAAGACTCAGAAACCACCGGTCAAGCTGTTCGGTCTGCGTCTCTACGGGCACACCATGCGGCGTGTAAGCCCATAGATGAAAAATATTTCGAACAGTACCGGGTTGGCTGCCAAGCTGTGTAAAAAACTGCTGGTAATGGTCCTCGTTACCAGGATCCATGGTGAACTCGCCAGCGCGTTCCTCGCAGAAGCTGTCGCCAGGCCTGACCCGCAAACAAATATGCCCTGCAGCCTCCAGTCTATCCTGCACGGCATCGGCCAGCCCCAGAGCGTCCGCAAACAGGACAGTTATGCCCGGGGCCACTGCTGAAGCCTCTTCGACGGGTGCCTGCTTCCGATGCCAGCTACGCTTGAGAAACCAGCTGGGGAAGGTGTTTTCATTCGCCAGCAGCAAATCTGCCTGTTTTACCTGTGCATCGAATTTACCCTGCACAAAACTGTCGCGTAGCCGTGAGCGAAGAATTTTCCCTGCCGAACTCTTGGGTATTGATTTGCAATCCACCGGCACAAGGTAAGCAGGCAGGATTCCAGTCTCCTTGACAACACGCTCGAGTATGCGCTCCAGCAATATTTTCTGCACATCCGCCGGTGTAACTGCCGGGCAAAAAAACACCACCAGCTGGTCTGTATCTCTGCCGTGATCGCGCAGCCCGATGGCTGCGGTAAATGTCTTTTCAACACCCGGGATACTGTCGACAATAGCCTCGATTTCATGGTTCGCAATGTTTCGTCCATTGATAATGATGGTGTCTTTTTTGCGACCAGTAATTGTCAGGGCGCCATCTTTTAAATAGCCCAGATCGCCAGTACGAAACCAGCCATCGTCGCTGTATGCATTGGCCGATGCCTGCTCATCGGCATAATACTGTGAAATGACCATCTTGCCGGAAATCTGGACATTGCCGGTTTTTCCTTCTTCAAGAAGGTGATCGCCATCGTCAGTGATGCGTATCGAAAGACCAGGGACCGGGCGCCCGACTTCCACGAACGGGTAATGCGGTGAAGGCAGGCGCGCAAGGAAGTTACCGGAAAACACGACGGCGGCACAGGTCTCGGACATTCCCCAGGCAGCATGAAGCTTCTCGGGACCTACTCCATAATGCTCCAGATTCGCAGCGAATTCCCGGGCCACCCTGGGGACGATCGGTTCTGCGACACTGACAATCGAGCGTAGCGACGAGATATCCCGGTTCGGTGGCCCACTGGCCCGCAGCCGCTCATTGAACAGCGAGAGGCCGAAATTGGGTGCCCAGGCAAACGTAACACGGTGGGTTTCAATCCACTCCAGCCAGCGCAGCGGATCATGCAGGAACAGTTGTGTCGCGGCATGGATCTGCGTATTTCCTGCGTAAACGTCGCGAATGCAGCAGCGAACCAGCGCGCCTACATGGTCGAGATGCAGCCAGTTGAGCGATACGTCGGCTGCGGACACCCGGTTAACAGCCGCCGAGGCTGCAACGTTTTCGATCAGGTTGCGGTGTGTAAAGCAAATCCCTTTGGGACGACCGGTGCTTCCTGACGTAAACAGAAGCAACGCCAGTTCGTCTGCCTCAGCGTGATGTACTTGCGCGTCACCGCTGTCGCCGGCGGCCTGCAGTGCATCGATGGCCAGTACGCTTGCTTCGCGGAACCCGAGTTTTCTGAAAAGCTGATCGATATGCCGGTTTGTCACTTGATCTGCCAGAATCACAGGCTTGCCCAGAAAAGACCAGGTATCGACAAGGTTGCGCAATATGCTGTTTGATTCGTCGCTGTAAGTGGGCGGGATAGCGAGGGGTACAGGGACAATGCCTCCGATGAGGCAGGCCCAGAATGCCGGGATAAAATCCCGGTGAGCCGAAAGCTGTAGCACGAGCTTGTGTCCCGGGGAAATGCCACTGTCTTGCAGGGCAGCCAGGATGGCTTTCGCCTCATCGTACAAT
>DMKK01000165.1:7632-11259 GCA_003454335.1 Gammaproteobacteria bacterium
CACTGTGGATTATCGCAGGCCCCGATGCAGGCCCTGGCGTTTCAGACTGCTCGATTGTGTTTAACAGCGCGTTGCCTGCGGGATTTTCCGCCCGGGATGTTTGCAACGGGGCTATCCCCAGATCCGAGCAATGTAGTGGCGATACCGGCAGGCGGCGTTCGGTGATGTCAACGGATATAGTGGAATTCGGAAACAACTCATGGAGCTGATGCTCACAGGCAGCGACAGTCTGCCCGTCGATAATCGGCAGCTTTGATAGTAACGGGGTGTCAATTTTCCCCTGCGTGGTTAACGGAAGGTTCGACACAGCAATCAGCTGAACATCGATTGCCGTGTTGAACCGGGCGATAAGGATATCGATCTTGTCACCGAATTGCCGGTCAGGACGGGTTCCGGTGCCGACCAGGTAAACACGGATCAGTGCATCTCTTTCGGATTCGACAACGACCGCGCAATCCCGGACTGCGGGATCCGACATCAGCATCGCATGGATTGCCCTGGCGGTGTCTGAAAGCTCTTCCAGTGAAACACCGGGGACTGAATTGATGGCCATTTCTAAAATTATCAATATTTACAATGCATAATATTATTGCAGGGGAATGTGCTCACAATGATTGCCGCGCTGATGAATATATTAGGGAAGCCAGGTCATAACGTTTTAGATGTCTGCGCAGTGTCCCTTGTCAGTACATCTGCGCTGACCGCTGACTATCCTGAGCAGTTCACAGAATCCTGTTAGCTCAGCCTCAAACTCGATATCATGCAAATTATCCTGATCGAGAATCCGATAAAGCGCGAGTGGGTTGGTGGCCTGGTCGTTCATGCCAGCCTGGCACGTTGTCGCACTAACGATGCCTTCCTTTGCCAGGACCGGCAAGAGATCGCACGCCCAGACACCACTGGGGTAACAGAAGTGCTCAAGACGACGCCCCAGGATGCGTTCCAGGACCATACGGTTCTCACGCAATTCGCTGCGCGCCTGTACGGGGTCGTTGGCCGGGAAAATGTGACGGTGCGTATGAAGTTGCACATCAATGCCAAAGTCTTCCAATCGGCACAGTTCATCTGGCGTCAACAGTGATAACCCACGCTCTGTGATAATGGTCCCAAAATCCAGCCCTAGTGCGGTAGCAACTTCCGCGCAAATTTCCAGGCGCTGCTCTTCATCACAATTTGCTTCGCCGTAATCGATGATATGCCACATAGCCTTATAAGCAGCATCTGCATCACCAAGGTCAACGTCTACACCAGAAGACCATGGACGGTCGGGTAATTCGAGGCTTGTTACTTTGGTCTTCCAGAACAGGTATTGGACAGCCAACCGGAAAACCGGCGTGCCCTTGGTTACGTAGTAGCTGGTTACATACAGCGTCGCGGGAAAACCATGCTTGTTCAGCATCGGTGCGGCGAGATCGAGCACGCTAAAGAAGCCGTCGTCGATAACAATAACCACTGCATTAGCTGGCAGCGTGCCATTCTTAAGATGGCGCACCCCCTCCGCCAATGGCAGTACCGGGTAACCACCGCGCGCGAGCATAGCAAGTCGGTCCGCAAAACGCTGCTGCCGCATGAACAGAGCCGGTCGGAAGCTGGCCTCGTCGGTAAACTGGAAACCGTGATAACCGAGAATCAATAGCCGCCGTCGCATCAAAAGACGACAAACTGCGAACATCCCCGTCCATTTCGCTACCGTAT
This sequence comes from Gammaproteobacteria bacterium, assembly GCA_003454335.1. GTDB lineage: Bacteria > Pseudomonadota > Gammaproteobacteria > UBA9214 > UBA9214 > UBA9214. The sequence goes on from DMKK01000165.1 coordinate 9,328, forward strand.
ACAAACCCAGTCTGATGCGGTGCTTGATGCTCATGATTTATACATTGCAGAACAATTGATACCATTGCCCCCCATGACAAGTTAGTTTCAACTGTGATTACCAGCTACAATCATACTATATATTAATAGCTTACTTGTCACTCTACACTGGCGGCATTGGAAATGCGTTCTACCAGCAAGTGACCTGGTTCGAAAATGGAGATAATGTGGCTGAGATGCAGTTGCCCAGGGTTAGTGGTATACGGATGAAGCCAAGAGAACACCAAGAGTTTATGTTTCTCGCAAACTATGTAAATAAGCACGTACCGCATGATCAGATAGTCTTTCTTAGACTTGCACCGGCATGACGAGACGATAGTCAGTCACAGTAACTTATACTTCATCCTGGAGGGAATGAACCCAACATGGCATGACCAGTTACATCCCGGTGTTGTCGAAAGAGAGGATATACAACGACAGATCATAGAAGACCTTGAAGATAACGCTGTTTCTGTCATCATTCTGCAGCACATCTTCAATGATGAGAAACTAGACAAACTCAAGCTAAAGCTCGGTGTTGGCCACATGCCAAACGTCCAGTATTTATGCTTGTAGGTCAGGAACGTACTGCCGCTCATACCGGACCTTGCCCTGATTCGCCAGTGACAGCCGCTTGCTACTCAACATCGATTTCATTGCTCTCTGCTGAATCCTGTTCGGCGAGTACGTCTTCTGATGCCTCGATTCCGATGTGATAGCAGCCNNGCCATGCCGATGATCCGGCCGTTTACCGGCGACAGGATATTACTACTTTCGTTGGTGATGGGGTCGGTGATGGTACCCAGCATATCATCGACCTTGATCATGTCGCCCTGTTTTTTCTTGCTGAACAGGATGCCGCCGCGTTCTGCACGTATCCAGCTGGATTTATAATAGATGGGCTCGGGCTCGCCCCAGGTGAACAGGCGAGAGTACATGTCTTCGCGTTCCAGTAAACGGTTAATGCTGCTAACGCCGGTTTCTATCTGGTCTTCCTGGATGCGCAGGGATTCTCCGACTTCCAGCGTGATGGCAGTGATGCCGTGTGCAACGGCAGCGAAGCGCAGCATGCCGGGACTGCCGGTGCTGTGTATGACGGCGATCTTGCCAAACCCTTCGGTGAGTTTCGCGACTTTTTCATTGCGCATGTCGGCGCGTATCTGCGGCATGTTGGTGCGACGTAAAGATCCGGTATGCAGGTCAACCAGAAAATCACAATGTACAATGACCTCGTTAAACAGGGAGTGTGCGATGCGTGATGCCAGGCTGCCATTAGCCTCGCCCGGGAAGTAGCGGTTCAGGTCGCGCCGGTCGGGAAGGTAGCGGGAACCGCGCTGGAAACCCTGCAGATTGACGATCGGAATGCCAATAAGGTTACCCGACAGTTGTTCCGGATCGATGTCATACATGACACGACGCACGATTTCGATACCGTTCAGTTCGTCACCGTGCACGGCTGCGGTTAAACACATCGTTTTCCCGGCAGTCTTGCCCTTGATTACCATCACCGGCGTGGGCGTCGCCAGACCGGCGATGGTGCCGGCGGTCGTCCATGCCAGGCGCGTGGCTGTGCCCGATGCAACTTCCGAGCCCAGCAGTATCAGCTTTTCTTCGTGAGCGGGTTCATGTGTCTCCGTTTGTTCAGCTGCATCTACCGTAGGCTCAACCGGGGGAACGGGTTGTGGCAACGGGGCCACTTCCTTCAGGTCCAGGTTCGGTGCGATTACCGGTTCGGCCAGCTCTATTATCTGCAGTTCGTCGACCTGTGTCTGTTCAGACTCGCCTGCGGGTGACGTGGTTGCTGTGGTTAGCAGGATGAGTAGCAGGGCGGCTGTGGCAGTTTGCCCGGTTCGATATTCTGTTGAAGTCATAAATGAGTATTCATATAGTTTGTAGCCCGGATGAAGCGCAGCG
>DMKK01000260.1 GCA_003454335.1 Gammaproteobacteria bacterium
TTTTGTAACTATTCATCATATCCTACGGGCTGATGGGTGCGTCGCTGCGCTCCTTCACCCATCCTACAAAAAACCGTAGGTCTTCGTAGGATGGGTGAAGGAGCGCAGCGACGCACCCGTCGGGGCTATTGATGCTGTTTCAATAGCCGTTTAGAATAGCCACGCTGCCGTTAGGCCATGACCCTGCATACATCAGAAGTCCTCAATATATTAGTCTTTCCCTCCGAAGGAGAAGTAAATGCTGGCCCGTTTATTATTCATCTTTATCTGCATGAGTTCTTCCGTCTCGGCAAGCGTTTCCGAGTCAAGTACCAGCAATCCGGAATACCGACAATGGATTGAAGCAATGCAAACCAGGGAGCGAGGCCCTTTCAAGGAACTCCGCTGGTTTTGCAATGACGGCACCATCCTTCCGCCCAAGGCCTATGCCTGTGTCGAACACGATGGTGGTTATCAGCACGGTGCATGGAGTGAACAGACGCTGACGCTGCGAGACAATGGCTACAAGATTGCCAATCTGCTGGCGGGTTATAACCCGGAAGTCGAACTCGCCCGGCCTGATTTCCTTGATGACTACAACCAGCTGTTGATTGAAAAATATCTTGTCGCTGCCGATGATGGCTGGATTTTTCGACGTGCCCTGTTCTACCGCGGTGCGATACAGGAAGAAGACGAGCGTGCCGGTGGCCGAAAACTGTTGCTGGCCCTGAGTGCCGAGCCTGAATGGATCGGCTTGCGTTACCCGGCCCTGCGTACGGGTGCCGTATTGGTCAGTCACGGCAAAGACACGGCCTCGGTGCAGAAAGTCAGGCAGGTATCGGCAGCGCTGGCTGAACAGGATAGCGGTTTCAATAATCTTCGCGGGAAGATCCACGGTACACCTGATGCCGGTGACGCACAGTTGGTACGTGACTACGCAGCGGCAGTAGATGATGCGGCAATGAAGGAAAAATACGAAGACCTTGCCGCCGAGATTGACCTGGTCTTTCAGGCAGTACCGTTACCACAGAAGCTGGAGGAAACGGCCAGGGTGTTCACTGCCGGTGCCTGGCTGCAGAAAATTCTGCGGAGTGCGGCAGCAGACCTGGAGAAGGACCCTGTGGCCAGTAACCGCTACCAGGTGACTGGACGCTTGCTGGCGGATCTGCGCGATGCCCTGCCACGCATCAAAAGTGCAACGGCCCGCCTGCGGATAATCGACCTGAGTCTGGATGTTGAAACAGAGAACTTCAGTGCCAGTGCAGAACTCCGTGAGCAACTGCCACAGGCCACCCGGCACCAGCACATCGTGTGGCTAAAGGCCGCTGTTGACGCCGCCTATGGCACCGGTGCAATTAATCCGCGTGGTCGGAAAGAATTGCAAAAATCACTTGCCGGAATGGACGCAAATAGCGTTTCGCTCGCGGAGTACATGGATACACTGGGCTATCTTGCACGTGTTCCTGGCTGGGGTACCCAGGGGCTGCGTTACCAGTTTTATGGCTCCATGCAAAAACTGGCAGAGATCGAGCCGCAGGCACTGCTTTTTATCCAGGACCAGTTGCGCGGCAGTCCCCTGCTGTTTTACTCGCAGATTCTTGATGACCTGCTGCAGGATGCCAACCGGCTCGCTGGCGTACAGTACAAGCTCTTTGGCAAGGAAATCGGGGTTGGCTTTCGGGCGCTGAATCCGGGGTTGGCACGCGGGGTTCTGCATGCGAAACCGGATTTTGAAAACATTGCTGACTTTGAACCTCATGGCATTTATCTGTTGCCGGAAACGGTCTCCGAACTGCCGCCGGTGGCCGGTATCATGACGGCAGGAGAAGGCAACCCGCTGTCACATGTACAGTTACTTGCACGTAACCTGGGTATTCCCAATGTCGGTGTCGATGAGAGCCTGATTTCCACCATACAAAAACACGATGGTGAAAAAATTGTTATGGCCGTCAGTCCGTCAGGACTGGTAGAACTTTCACCGGACGGTTCGAAATGGGACGGGATATTCGGGGAGGACAACAAGAACCAGGGCGCCGAGATTAATCCTGACCTGACGAAGCTGGACCTGTCGGTACAGTCCTTCCTGATCCTCGATGATCTGCGTGCGACGGATTCTGGCAAGACCGTTGGACCCAAGGCGGCCAAACTCGGTGAGTTGCGACACCACTACCCCGGGGCCGTTGCCGAGGGTGTGGCGATTCCCTTTGGTGTGTTCAAGGCAACTGTGCTCGACAAGCCTTACAAGAACAGCGGCAAAACAGTCTTCGAGTGGATGGTTGGGGAATATGGCCACATCCACAAGATGCCGGTGGATTCTGCCGAGCGGCGCTCCTATACCAACCGGTTCAGGGAAGAACTCTACAACCTGATCGCGAATGCCAAACTGGACAGTAATTTCCGCAAGCAGTTACGGGAAACCATGGCCAGGGCATTTGGTTCCGGTGACAATTATGGTGTCTTTGTGCGTTCCGACACCAATGTAGAAGACCTTGCCGGATTTACCGGTGCCGGGCTGAATTTAACCCTGCCGAACGTGGTGGGTGTCGATAATGTGATCGATGCCATTCCAAAGGTCTGGGCCTCGCCTTTCACTGCACGCGCCTTTGCCTGGCGCCAGTCACATATGAGTCAGCCGGAGCATGTCTATCCGGCCGTGTTGCTGCTGCGTTCAGTTTCGAATGACAAGTCCGGCGTGATGGTGACACAGGACATTGATACCGGTGACAAAGCCATTCTATCGGTTGCAGTCAATGAAGGTGTGGGGGGCGCGGTTGACGGCCAGTCGGCTGAGTCCATACGCATCGATACCCGTGATGGTTCAGTGCGCGTACTGGCCATGGCCACGGCGCCCTGGCGCCGTAACCCGAATCCTGCCGGTGGCGTCGACAAACTGCCTGCAAGCGGCAGTGATACCGTGCTACAGCCGGATGAAATAAAGGAGCTCATTATCTTTGCGAAAGAATTACCTGAAAAATTTCCGCCGATCACCGATGATGCCGGCAATCCCGCCCCGGCAGATATCGAGTTCGGCTTTCTGGACGGAAAATTACACTTGTTCCAGTTACGCCCGTTTCTGGAAAGTCGACATGCGCGTGGCAGCAGCTATCTGAACAGGATGGATCAGTCGCTGCAGGGGAACATGAATAAAACAGTCAACATGCAAGAGGTTCCAAAATGATCAGATTCACAGTTGCATTACTGATAACGTTGTTACTGCCGTCTTTGGCGGGTGCCTATCCGCTGGACGGCTACAAGGAAACCGGTATTCGCCGCGTCGAAGGTGCGCGTCTGGCGAACGAGGGTATTATCTCCGGCCGCCAACAGCCGGCAGGTGCCCTGTTGTCTACAGACGAAGTGGATTTGCGGCTGCTGGACTATCAGGACATGGATCTGCCTGCCCCTGACCCTGCCCTCAGTAAACAGCTGATAAGCATGCTGGGCAGCAGTGCGCCAAATTATGGTATTGCTGTCCTTGATATCAGTGACCCGGAGCATCCTGTTTACGGGGAGCACCGCGGTAATTACCGGCAGAACACCGGCAGTGTCGGCAAGGTCATCGTGGCACTGGGCCTGTTCCAGGCGTTGGCAGATGCCTGGCCTGAGGATCTGGAAAAACGCCGTGACATCCTGAAAAACACCCTGGTAACGGCTGATGATTTCAGTATATCGGACCATCATAAAATCCGTGTCTTCGACGTGGAGACCAGGACGCTGGCGCGCCGCACCATGCCGGTTGGTGAACAGGGTTCACTGTGGGAATTCCTGGACTGGACCCTGTCCGTGAGTTCCAATTCCGCCGCCGCCATGACCATGCGCGAGGCCATGTTGCTAAGACAGTATGGCAAGGACTACCCGCCCTCCGAGGCGGAGATTCAACGCTTTTTCAAGGAGACGCCGGGAAAAGAACTGACAGACCTGTTTCAGCGCACTTTCTTTGATCCCATCACCCGTAACGGTCTGGATATTAACCAGGTCCGGCAAGGCAGCTTTTTTACCCGTATGGGCAAGAAAAAGGTAAACGGTGGTGGCAATAGTTATGGCACCGCCAGGGAACTGGTAAAGCTGACTCTGCGCATGGAACAGGGCCGCCTGGTCGATGAGTTTTCCAGCCGTGAGATCAAGCGCCTGCTGTACATGACAGAGCGCCGGATTCGCTATGCGTCTGCACCAGCGCTGCGGGATTCCGCTGTCTATTTCAAGTCGGGTTCTCTGTACAGTTGCATGGAGGAAGAAGGCTTCAAGTGCGGCAAGTACATGGGTAACAAAAGGAACTATATGAACTCACTGGCTATCATAGAGACCACCAGTGATGGTTATCAGCTGAATTATATTGCCGCTTTGATATCCAATGTGCTGCGGGTAAATTCAGCAGTAGAACACCAGACCTTTGGTATGCGTATTCACCGGATGATAGAAAAGGCGCATCCGCCGGTGAAAACCGTAATTGAGCCGCTGATTCCCCAGCCCCCACCGGCAAAACAGGCAATGTAAGACGGGTGCGCAGCGCTTAACTCCTGCATAGAGCTTGCTATGACCGCAGGATGTGCTGAAGTACGAAGCGCATCCTACGGTCCTCGGTACATTCTGCGGTTTTGTAAAAGCCGTCAGGGAGGGCTATTTTCCTGCATGTACCACGGCTTTCAATTCATTGACGATGTCACCCAGCGTGCGCATGCCCTTACCGCTCTGCTGATCTTCACCAAGGTGTTCGAGCAATTCGTTGTATAAATAGGCGGGCAAGACATTTTCAAGATATTCCAGCGCGGTACCGCGCAGGTTTAAATCCTTGCTGAATGCGGCCTGCATCGACAGGCGCACCGCATCAGGGTCCAGCGTCAGTGCCAGCAGGGTAAACACGTGTTCCAGTCCGCGGTTGAATTGCGGGTTCACGTCTTCCTCGTCACTGGCATAGTCCATTTTCAGTTCCATATCCCTGCCCTCCCATTCTTCCGGGCTGACTTTAAGTTCCCTGCTGATGGCGTCATAGACCTGTTGCCTGGGAATCTCAAGATGCAGATTCCTGTGTCGCATGCGTACCAGTACCCGGGCACAGCTGTAACGGACATTAAAGGTCTCGTCCACCATACCCTGCAGCAAGCCATCAATTGCTCGCGGGCTGTGACTGGCCTCAAGTACTCCCGGCAATCGCTGGCGCACCAGTAACGGCATATCCGGGTCGAGCAGTGCATCGGTCAGTTGTCCCGGTATGCGGGTGACCAGCCAGCGCAGCTCGGTGCGCGCATCCTGGGTAACGTCACTATTTGCCAGCAACGGTATGAGGTAATGTGCCAGGCTGATATCCATGGCAGGGTTTCCCAGTGCGCGGCGAATGCGGCCGGTATCACCGGAGGTAAGATCACTGACAGCCAGGGCGAGCTGGCTGGCTTCCTCGGAAATAGAGGCGTCCGCGTCTCCTTGTGCGTCATCAGGGTGTGTCATCGCAGCAATTTTTGACTGCAGGAACTCGCGCTCAGAATAGGCGTTGCTTTCGGCCAGGATTTCCTGGGTGGTTGCGTCAACAATATCTTCTTCCTGAATACGGACGACACCCTTGCGCAGGCTCCTTGCCAGCTGATTGATGTAGCCACGATTCAGACGCACGACAATATACAGCGCAAGCGTGGCAACAATGACAGCGCAGGCCACAACGACAGCAGTTGGTAATTCGGGGGCGATAAACAGTAACAGCAGCAGCAGGCCACTGCCGATAAGATCGCCCAGTCGGTCACTGGCGACATCGATAATGGTTTTTGTTGGACGCTTCTTGTGTGGTGGCAACGGGGTGTAAAGCAGTTCAAATGCGGAGCGGAAAAATGAATTCGCAAATACGGCATGGCCACCACGCAGCATGACCATTGACCACAGATAGGTGAACAGCACGCCGATGGTCCCGAAAATTGCGATGGTGAATGGCAGTATGGCGATGGTCATGCCAATACCAAAGCGCTGCAGGATGCGGCGCCCCAACAGGCTCTGCAGTACAAACCCGATTACGCCTATTGCGGCATAGAATGAACCGAAAAAGGCAACCAGTGATTCGCTGTCCTGATAGTGCGCAGAAGCCGCTGACTTGAAGGCGTAGTCGACCAGCGCCGCCATCACAGCCACCAGCACCATCAGTGCTGCCATCCACTGCAGATAGCTGGTCTGGGAAATAACAGTGAAGGCGGATCGCGCTCTCACTGAATTGTCTATCGGTGCAATACGTGTTGGCGCACCGATACTCCTGACAGTTACCATGCAGATAATATGCAGGCCGCTCAGAAACAGCAGCATGGTCCGCACATCCATGATCTTGGCTACCTGGGCAGCAAGGGCGCCCCCGATGACACCTCCGAGGGCGGCGGCGGCGGCGATACGTGCGACCCTTTGTTTGGCGGAATGTGGATCAAAGCGTTCATTGATAATCGACCAGAATCCACTGATCAGGATGGCGCCAAAGATTGCCATGTGCAGGTACAAAATGACGGATGCCACGCGCGGTTGATAATCGAGCAGCATCCATTCGCCGGTATACAGGATGGCGCTCAGTCCAAATACAGCCGGAACCAGTGTGATGGGACTGACCCTGGATAACAGGCGTGACATAATCAGCACGCCGGTTATTGAGGCAATGGCAGCAGCAATGACGACCTTGGGTAGATCCGTGACATCAAAGTTGGAAAGAAACAATGCGTCACGTGTGGCCTTGCCGGCCACCTGTTGTGCAATCATGGTGGTTGCGGCAATCAGCGCAAAAACCAACGCCGTGGCGTCTGTGCGTTTGTTGCCTTCCATTAGATGAAAACCGCTGAATGTTGCCAGCCAGGCTCAAGTAACGGGTAGTCGCTGCCGACAAAACTGTATGGTGCCCGCACAAGGTTATTATCAGTTGTGCGACAATTAATTGACTTTTGATGTACGCTAAAGCGTGACGGGTTGCCTGATTGGACCGGGTAAAGAATTAGTGTCATAAGAATTTGCCGGATAAACAGTAGCATAGAACGACTATACAGAGATTAACCCCATTCCGGGTAAAGTTTTATCTCTGTTAGATAACCATGAATATTAATGCTGACTTATTTTTGGATAAGCGTCTGATTTCTGTTAGGATACCCCGCCATATGCGCACATTAAACTCAATCGTATTCAGTTTCCTTGGTCTGCTTGTCTCGGCTCAAACTCTGGCTGATGGCGCAGGTGGTTTCCCCTCCCTTTGGGACAGTGCTGATGTCAGCCTGCAAAAGCAGCTCGAACGCACTCTGAAGGATCTGGGGCTCGACAAGGCAGCGAACAACCGCAAACTCGGCGTGACTATCGTTGATATTACCGATCTGGAAGAACCGCGAGTTGCTTCTGTCAACGGCGACAACATGCTCTATGCAGCCAGTCTCCCCAAGATTGCCATCCTGATGGGGGCTTTTGTAGAAATCGAACAAGGCAACATGGTGCTTGATGAGGATACGCGTGGTTCCCTGACCCGCATGATACGCAACTCCTCAAATGCCGATGCCACCCGCATGCTGAACCATGTTGGCAAGGACCGCTTGCTGGAGATATTGCAGTCAGATATGTATCACATGTATGACCCGGCAGTGAATGGTGGTCTCTGGGTGGGCAAGGAATACGGCAGGTCATCCGCGTACAAGCGCGACCCGTTGCATAACCTGTCTCACGGCGCGACCCCCATGCAGGCAGCCCGCTTTTATTACCTGCTTGAAACCGGACAGCTGTGTAATCCGAAATTGTCGACTGAAATGAAGACGATGCTGGGTAATCCGGGCATCAAGCACAAATTCGTCAAGGGACTTGCCGGCTTTCCTGATGCCAAGATCTATCGCAAATCAGGCTCCTGGAAAAAATGGCATGCAGACAGCGCTATCGTTGAGGCCAGCGGACATAAATATATTGTTGTGGCGCTGGCGGAAGATTCGAGGGGCGGTTCCTGGTTAAGCCAGATGATCAAGCCAATTCACGAATTCATGGTGCCTGAGAAGTTGGCTGCCAATATCCACTGACTCGATACCCTCTCCTCTCTGTTCATAAACCTGACCCTCGTGTCAGGTTTTTTTATGCCTTGTTTTTGCGGGATAACACGGTGAACGCGTTGCGGTAACCTGGCCCGGTTTTCGGTGTATCATCCGGGTCTGTAAACCTGGTGGCAGGTCTGGAAGACACTTCATTTATGCTGATAATGACAACATCCGGGAAAAACAAAATACTGACAGGAAATCTGTTGCGCGCACTCGTTGTTACAACCATTGTGATGCTGGCCGGATGTGTGCAACAGCCTGAAAGAATCAATTCCCACGAAATGTTGAATGCCACCCTGTGGCAGCAAACATCTGCCGAATATGCTGGCATAACAAATCAGGTATATCGATTTGCGCGCAATAGTCTCGACCAGGCGCTGACAGACACTACGTGGACGGCTGCGCTGGAACAGACGGGTGACTATGCCCGTCTGCCACCGGCAGTCATGCTCGATATTGATGAAACAGTACTGGATAACGGTCCCTATGAAGCACGTATTATCAAGCAGTTTGGTCAGTATTCACCGGCTACTTTTGCAGAATGGTGCCGGGATGAACGCGCCCCTGCGGTACCCGGGGCGAAGACGTTTCTTGACTATGCAGTAAAACAGGATGTGGCTGTCTTTTACTACAGTGCACGCAGAGAGAAGCTGCGCGATTGCACCATCAGGAATATGCGGGAACTGGGTTTGCCTCTGCCGGAGGATTCCCGGCTTTTGCTAAGCAATGGCACGAGCAAATCAGGGTACCGGGAGATGATTGCCAGGGACTACCGGATTCTGTTACTGGTCGGTGACAATCTGGAAGACTTTGTTGATGGTTCAAAGTCAGATCCTGCCAGTCGCCGTGAACTGGCATTGCAACAGGCTGAGCGCTGGGGCCGTCAGTGGATTATCTTGCCAAATGCCAACTATGGCCACTGGGAAGCATCGATTTATAACTTCGATTATCAACTGCCAAGGGAGCAGCAACTGCAGCTCAAGCTGCAGCATTTGCAGGAAGAATAAACGTAACTATTCGCTATATTCTACGGGCTGATGGGTGCGTCGCTACGCTCCTTCACCCATCCTACAAAAAAACCGTAGATCTCTTGGTAGGATGGGTGAAGGAGCGTAGCGACGCACCCATCAGCCGGGTTAACCAGTATCCACTGTCCTCAGGTATACCCTGTTTGCTGTATAGTAGTCCTGCGGCCAACTGCTGCACTTTTTCAACCGGAAGAATTTAACTGACTCAAGGAGCAACATATGGAACTTCAGACTATATTAATTATTTTAGCAATCGGCGCAGTCGCGGGCTGGCTTGCCGGCGTTATCATGAAAGGTGGTGGCTTTGGACTGCTGGGTGACATTGTAGTCGGTATTATCGGCGCCTTTATCGGAGGCTTTCTGTTTTCCCTGTTGGGAATCTCGGCCGGCGGGCTGGTAGGACAGATTATTACTGCCACGGTTGGTGCGATTGTCCTGATTTTTATCCTGAGAATGTTTAAAAAGGCCTGAGGAGGACTCCTTTGATGGAATCAAAAACAGGTAACGAAGAAGTCGAGGTGCTGAAGGATGATATTGCCAAACTGCGTGAGGATATCGCCAGTCTTGCATCTGCTGTACTCGGTGCCGCCAGTGATACATTGGGTGATGCCAGGGCAAAGGTAAACGGCAAGAGCCAGCAAGCCCAGGATGAGTTCTCGGGCAAGATAGATGACGGTCTAGAACGAGGCAAACAGTTTCTGGATGACCTCGATACCCAGGTAACCCGGCATCCTGTTGGCAGTGTCCTCGTTGCATTCGGTGTTGGTCTGCTCATTGCGAAGATACTTGGATCTGGTAACAGTCGCTGAACAGTCTGGCTGACTTTGTTGTTGCGGTATTTGACCTGCTGGAGTCAGAAGGTCGAAACTTACGCCGTAACATAATGCGCTCGGGTGCCGGACTTGCCCTTATTGCCGTAGCGGCGCTACTGGCCCTGGCCAGTTTTGGTCTATGCATTTTCGGGGCCTACCAGTTTCTTACAACCGTTTTTGAACCCGCTGTTGCTGCATTGGTAACTGGTGGCATCACGCTACTTTTTTCTCTGGTGATATTATGGGTCGGAATACAACTGGGCCGCTAAGCCCGGAAGAAGCCAAGGCGCGCCTGCGAAGTATTGCCGGTCGCATGGGCCCGGTCGCATGGATACAGGAAAAGCCACGTGAATCCCTCGGCATGGCATTGCTCGCCGGGATGATTGCCGGGAATACTTCCAGGACAAATGAAGCCCTGGCAAACAGCCTCATCAGCCTGTTAATGAATACGTCCCGGTGATTTGCACTTCCTGAAAGCGCAACCGCCATTACGCGTTGCCTGGGTGATGGCAGACAAGGAAGCGATATGCGATGTAATACCCACATGACTGGCAAGTTACTGCTTGCCGGTATCTTCACCCTCTCCGTCCTGCTGGCATGTTCTCCGCAGACCAGTAATTCGGTAGCACCTGCAAACACCGCCAATTCGCCAGCAGCATCGCGAGTATCCATACCGCTCACTGCTGCAGTGGCAAATATGGCGTACTCGGGTATCCATGATGATGACGTGACCCTCACGGATGGGTACTGGGAAGGTGAACCTGTTGTTGCGGGTGGTGCTTCTCGCCCCTCTGTCGGGCTCATCGATGACTTTATGCTTGCCGGTGACCTTGATGGAGACGGGACTGATGAGGTCGTTGTGTTTCTCTGGGAAAGCTCGGGTGGGTCGGGTACCTACATATAAATCGCCGTTGCGGGGTCTCGTGACGGGCAAAACATCA
>DMKK01000125.1:0-5017 GCA_003454335.1 Gammaproteobacteria bacterium
CAACCAGGACACCCGGTGAACAGACGTCCCGGCCTGCCATGACAAAAACAGCAGACACCACCAGTAACCGGCGACTGAGGTTACTGACACAGGCACTCGACTCGGGTGCCGCCAGCGAGATCAGTAGCCTGCTCGCCGGGCTGCACTCGGCCGAAATTGCCGATCTGCTGGAATCCTTTCCGCACGGACCACGTGAAATACTCTGGGGCCTGGTTGCCCCTGACGACCGCGGCGAAACGCTGGTCCATCTGAATGATGAGGTCCGTACCGGCCTCATCGATGCAATGAACGCCACTGACCTGGTCGCTGCCACGGAAGGCCTCGATGCCGACGACCTTGCCGATCTTTTCAAGGATCTGCCGGATGCCGTCATCCAGGAGATCCTGCATTCCATGGGCAAGCAGAACCGGGAGCGTCTGGTCTCGGTGCTGCACTACCCGGAAGACACGGCTGGCGGCCTGATGAATGTGGACACCGTGACCGTACGTGCCAATGTCACCCTCGACGTTGTGCTGCGTTATTTACGCTTGCACATCGACATCCCTGACAACACGGATAACCTGATCGTTGTTGACCGCGATGACAACTACAAGGGAGTGCTGTCACTGACTACCCTGCTGACCAACGACCCGGAACTGCTGGTTGCGAATGTCATGGACAGGGAAACCCTCGCGGTAACCGCCAACACACCCGACACCGAAGTTGCCAGGCTGTTCGAGACCCGTGACCTGGTGTCTGCCCCCGTCACCAGCGCAACAGGCCAGCTACTGGGACGTATTACCATTGATGACGTGGTAGATGTGATTCGTGAAGATGCCGATCATTCCCTGCTAAGTATGGCCGGCCTGGATGAAGACGACGACACTTTTGCACCGGTCATCAAGAGTGCGCGGCGGCGCGCTGTCTGGCTGGGTATCAACCTGTTTACCGCTTTTCTTGCCTCATGGGTCATCGGGCTGTTCCAGGCCACCCTGGAACAAATCGTGGCACTGGCGGTACTCATGCCAATCGTGGCGAGCATGGGGGGCGTCGCCGGCAGCCAGACACTGATTATCGTCATTCGCGGCCTGGCTCTCGGCCAGATCGGCAACACCAATGCCCGCTGGCTAATGTACAAGGAACTGGCAGTCAGCGCCCTCAACGGTATTGGCTGGGCATTCGTGGTCGCCATTATTGCGGCAACCTGGTTTCAGGACCGCACCATCGGCATCATTATTGGCGCCGCCCTGATCATCAATCTGATCATTGCCGCCCTCGCCGGACTCAGCATCCCCTTCCTGCTCAAGACCATGAAAATCGACCCGGCGCACGCCGGCACCGTGATACTGACAACGGTGACGGACGTGGTGGGGTTTATGGTGTTTCTGGGACTGGGAACAATCTTTTTGATGTAGGCAAGTACTCCTTCAAGATGATATTGCCGTGTTCAGCGCTCCTGTGGTGTTTCGCAGCAAGGCGCCGTGCGCAGGCAATGGCCTGAGTCCTTGTCAAGCGCGGCAACGCCGCTGCGGGACACCACAGGAACGCCCGAAGGGTTGGCCTGTCAGCGTCCATGGCTACGTTGCGCCTCTTGGAAAGGACTATGGCCATTCCCTGCGAGGCGCGTCTCGCCCTGAACACTGACAGACCAACTGAACACGGCAATATCATCTTGAAGGAGTACTAGGCGCCGGCCACCATCATCTGTTCTATCAGCACCGAACCGGTACGGGTATTACCGCGCAGGTCGACATCGTTACCAACCTCGACAATATTCATGAACATGTCTTTCAAATTGCCCGCCACGGTAATCTCGTCAACCGGGTACTGAATCTCGCCGCCCTCGACCCAGTAACCGGCCGCACCGCGTGAATAATCGCCAGTCACGTTGTTTACGCCAAAACCGATCAGTTCGGTCACCAGCAAACCGGTATCCATGGTACGCAACAATTCAATCAGGTTCCTGTCGCCCGGATCAATGGTCAGGTTGCGCACACCACCGGCATTGCCCGTTGTTTCCATGCCCAGCTTGCGTGCCGCATAACTGTTGAGGACATAACCCTGCAGGATGCCGTCCGTGACGATATCACGCGGCCGGGTTGCCACGCCCTCGCCGTCATAGGGCGCACTGCCCAGGCCCTTTGGCAACAGCGGTTGTTCATGAATATGGATAAATTCCGGAAACACCTGCTTGTCGAGGTGATCGAGCAAAAAGCTGGCCTTGCGATACAGGCTGCTGCCACTCACGGCACTGATAAAGTGCCCGAACAGACTGCTGGCAATATCAGCCGCATAGATCACCGGCACCCGGCGCGTAGACAGGTGCTGTGTACCGAGACGCCTGATGGTGCGTTCACCGGCAATGCGTCCCACCTCGGCGACAGGCGGCAGGTCTGCATGATCACGTGCAGACCAGGACCAGTAGTCACGCTGCATCTCTTCACCCTGCTTGCCGATGACCGCGCAACTGAGACTGTGATAGCTGCTCCTGTAACCCGCCATAAACCCGTGGGTATTGGCCTTTACCCGCATCCCCGTATTGGTGGAGACCGTGCCTCCCTCGGAGTTCTCAATGCGCCGGTCAACCTGGCGGGCAGCATCCTCACACCCGGCAGCCAGCGCAATCGCCTGTTCGGCAGTGATGCCCCAGGGATGATACAGATCAAGATCCGGAATTGAGGTGGCGATACGATCCGCATCGGCCAGCCCGGCATATTCATCCCTGCTGGTATAGCGTGCGATATCACAGGCCGCCCTGACCGTTGCAGCCAGACTCTCCGGTGCAAAATCAGCCGTACTTGCGGAACCCTTGCAGTGGTCAAAGTACACCGTCAGACCGAGCGCACGGTCACGGTTGTATTCGAGGGTTTCGGTCTCACCGAGACGCACGGTAACCGACAGGCCGGCATCGATGCTGACACCCGCCTCCACCTCATCGGCTCCCAGCTGTTGCGCCTGCGCAATCAAATCCTGCACTATATCCTCAAGCCGGGACTGCTCGGGAAACGGTGATTCGTGCTCACTTGTCTGAATATCTGGCATCATTATTCCTTCTTTGGGAACAGCGATTCTACCGGTCATGCGGGTACCGGACAAATCAGACATAAACCACCGGGCATACCGCCCGGCCAGGATTATCATGCAACATACAGAAGACGACGATCAGACCGAAATCAGCAAATCACAGCGCAAGCGTGACATGGATGAGCTGAAAAGGCTCGGCATGGACCTGCTTGAGTTCAGTGATGATGCCCTGCGCCAGCTGCCGATGCCGGAAACACTGCTTGAAGCCATTCGAACAGGCAAACACATTACCTCGAATAATGCCCGCAAGCGACAGATGCAGTACATCGGAAAACTGCTGAAGGACATTGACGCTGCACCGCTCCAGCAAGCGGTTACTGCCCGCAATCATCAGCATGCCACACACACCCGGGAATTCCACCAGCTCGAGGAACTGCGCGACAAACTGGTTCTGGAAGGCGACAAAGCCCTGCCTGCAGTACTGGCATTGTTCCCGCGCACCGACCGGCAGCACCTGCGCAAGCTGATCAGGCAGGCCCGCAGGGAACAGGAGACCAAACAACCGCCGCGCGCCTCACGACTGCTGTTTCGATATCTGCGTGAACTGCAGGAACAACCGGATTATTTGTAGGACACGCTGGAGTCACAACGTTTAAAACAACAACCCCGCCGCAGCGGGGTTGGATTTCTTCCTGTTATTTTTTCTTGTCGCCCTGAGCGCCAGCCTGTCGGACTCAGGCAATATTGCTATGCAAGAGTGAGCTTTATTTGGTCCACGACATTTGCGCAGGCCTCGGCACAGGCTTTGCACTCGACATGCTCTTTGTGTTTCATACATTCCTTCTCGCAGTCCGCGCAGACCTGCTCACACACACCGGCATAGGCCTTGACATACTCTGAATTTGCCGCCACCAGGTAAGAATACCCGCCACAGATGGCCTGCATTTCCTGTACCTTACTGGCACACACTGCCAGTTCCAGGTCACCCTCCACGAAGGATGTAAGGCAATGTGCGATACAACGTTCACCCTTATCAGTGCAGTTATTGATGGCATCCAGCAGGCCTGGAAGCTGGGAAGTATGCTTGCTGTGGTCATGGGCAGGCATGGCAGAAACAGCATTGCCCGCGTAGGCCATGGCAGCAGCGGCGCCTATCCCCTGCAATATTTCACGCCGGCTTATACCGTTTTTTTGTTCCGCATGTTGCTGCGACAATAGATCAGGACTGGACATGATTATCAACTCCTCTTATGTTGGTATTCGTTGTGGTTGCTCTGCAAATATAGACGAATCATCGTTGTTTTGCTTGAGTTTCTACTGCCCACCTGCCGCTTGCGGCGATTTTCCTGGATATCTTTTTTGCACTAACAGCCTGAATACACACTTTTTTATTTGGAACGACATCTTCAATAGCATAACAACCGGATCAACACGCTTTGCTCTGCAGAATAGACTGGACAGTCTCGATGGCACCTTCCAGTTGCCGAACACGTTTCCACAACCTGTCGGGGGCATTTTCATAGATGGCGAGTAGCTCGCCCGCCGTCACCCAGACCAGCTCACGCCGCTTCTTGAAACGGCCGACCCTGTCGGCCGCCCATTCCCGGTTCAGCACCCCGATATCCCGGTACGGAAATTCGATAAAGAACGTTTGCCATTGCTTTGGGTGGAGAGAATCGCCTGGACGCCGCCTGCACCACCAATCCGGATGAGCCGCCAGTGTCTCGTCAAACAGGGCCTTAACGACGGGTGTCTGATCCCTGACCCTTGCAACAGTGCGGCTTGCCTGCTGTACATCAGCGGAAAAATACATGGTTTCGGTTTCTTCGATAAACTCCCGTATGGCGGCTTCCCGGTAACCCTCATCTGCTCCCAGGCCACCACCGAAGTCAATCAGATAGCCCGTCTTTCTACCCGTAAAGGTAGTCTGGAACAGAAAGCAGACCGTGTCCCCGCTCACCGCAAAGGGTATGACACCAGCGCCCATTTATTGCCCCTGCACTATAAACCGCCG
>DMKK01000125.1:5046-8369 GCA_003454335.1 Gammaproteobacteria bacterium
CCGGCTAATGACTGCCACTATTCCACGCGGCCGGCAAACTATATTGGCCCAATCAATTCGGCACGCACACTATTGCTTGTCAATTTTTGGAGAATATCCAGCGCCTTGTATTTCACCCTGTTATATTCCACCAGCATAAGGTGATTACGGTTTGGCGTAAATTTGGCATTGTACACACCATCATTTGATCGCAGCGACAATGCCAGGTCATTACGCTGTTCTTCTCCAAGGGTATCATCGACATGCAGGACAATTTCAACTGACTGATTGTAATGACTCATGAGGGGCCTCCACGGCTGCAAGATCATGTTGGGTAAAACAACTATTTCATATCCACTCAGAGGAACCACCTGATGCCATCGGGCTTGTTTCAGTCCACCCTTTCCTTTTCTGCATACTCGCTAAAAAAGGGTGCGTTCCTGCCTGAGAAACTATCCGTGTAGGGTTTTAATATATACAGCTGCCTGCAGCAGGGATATGCCAAAGTAGACGCCAGATATGTGAATCCTGACAGTTCTGATCGCGTCCCGGGAGGAAGCGATGGGGCAACAGGGGGCAGTTATGTGGTACCGCCAGGCGCCTGATACAAGCGCCGCCCGGAACCCGTGAAGTGCATTCCGGGTTACTACGCCTCTTTCAATGCCCGTGCGTACTCCGCCACGATGTCAGCTGCTGACTGGACCGTCTGGATGCCCGCAACACTCTTGCCGGCCTGGAATATATCCTTGTAATGCCTGCCCTGCAGGGATGCCCGTTTCAACTTCCAGATAGACTGCAATGAATACAGGGTACGCATCCAGTGTTTGGTGCGACGCCCGCGCAACATCCACCGGGCCAGCGGTCCCGCACGGGTACCGACACTCTCGATATAGGGTGTTTCTATGACCGACACCGGCACCCCGGAGATCTTCTCGGACAACACGATATCCTGCTCGTCCGCTGTAATGATGGCCTGTTTATAATCAGCATGAGCACTGCATTCAGTGCTCGCAATAAAGCGCGTACCCAACTGCACCCCGACATAGCCCATGGCAATGGCCTCGGCAAATTCACCGGGGGTACCGATCCCGCCGGCACACACCAGCGGTTTTCCCAGGGGGCCGATCTCGTCCAGCAAGGCTCCGGGAGACAGCGCACCGGCATGCCCACCCGCACGGTTATTCACGCAAATAAAACCATCTACCCCGCCATCCAGTGCCTTCTCGGCCCATTGGCGGCTGGTAACATCATGAAAAACCGTCACCCCGGCAGGCTTTGACCGCGCGACGACCCAGTCCGGATTGCCCAGCGCTGTCACCAGCAACGGCACCTGCTCTTCCAGCGCGACATCCAGCCATTGGTGGACCCGTTCCAGGTATTTTTTGGAGCTGCGTTCAATAATCAGGTTAACGCCGATCGGTTTGGCCGTCAGGGAACGGATGTAGCGCAGCCCCTCCCGGAACTCATAACCATGCACATAGCTCAGGCTCAGCGGCTGCACAATACCAATACCGCCCGCCTCCGATACGGCGGCCACCAGTTCCGGATTGGAACAGGGGTACATGGCGCCACAAATCAGCGGCACCTCAATGCCCAGCATCTCGCAAAGCCCGGAACGCGCCGTCATGACACCGGTTTCTCGGGTCCGATCAACCACCGCGCCCTTGCCACAGTAACAATGTCACCGGTCGTATTGCGGATATCACACCGCACCTCGACCTCCTGCTCGGCATTACTGTCAGGAATCTCACAGCGACATTCCGCCAGCAGCACCCCCCGCGCCTTCATCAGGTATTCGATATTGAAACCGGCAAGAATACCGCGTGTCTGGTCCGGCAGGCTGTTCATCAGGGCCAGGCCGGTCGCCATTTCACCCAGGTTTGCCAGCGCCATCGCATGCACAGAGTGCAGATGATTACGCACCTTGCGGCGGTCATTCATTGACACCACACAGTGACCGGGTTCCAGACGTTCGATGCGCGCACCCAGCGTGCCGGTATAGGGCACGAAGCGGCCCAGCACACCACTGAACAGCCTTTTGCCCCCCGGGATGCCGGCCAGACGTTGCCACTGCCTGCGCAATTCCGGACCGATTGAGCGGCTCATTGAATGAAAAGCCGGCCTTTGCCGGTGTCAATCCTCGAGATCGATGCGGGACACATACTGCGTCTCCAGGTTACCCGTGTATATCTGCCGCGGGCGGGCAATCCGTGCATGCGCGGATTGATGCTGCTCGGCCCAGTGCGCAATCCAGCCGGGCATGCGGCCAATCGCAAACACGACCGTAAACATATTGACCGGTATTCCGATTGCACGCAGGATAATACCGCTGTAGAAATCCACGTTCGGGTACAGGTTGCGATCAATGAAGTAGCTGTCACTCAGGGCAATTTCTTCCAGTTTGCGCGCGATATTGAGCAGCGGATCATCCTTATTCATTTTCCTGAACAGACGTTCAGCCATACGCTGCAACACTTTGGCTCGCGGATCAAAGTTTTTGTAGACCCGGTGACCAAACCCCATCAGGCGTGCCCCGCTCTCCTTGTCCTTCGCCCGGCGCACAAACTCCTCCGGCGTCATTTTCCCGACATGTATCTGTTCCAGCATTTCCAGCACCTGCACATTGGCGCCACCGTGTAACGGCCCCCACAATGCGCCGATACCAGCTGCGCAGGAGGCAAACAGGTTGGCCTGGCTGGAGCCAACCATGCGCACGGTAGAGGTGCTGCAATTCTGTTCATGGTCGGCATGCAGGATCAGCAACAGGTTAAAGGCATCGCGCGTGTCAGCGTCGCAGATATATTCCTCGTATGGCTGGGAGAACATCATGTGCAGAAAGCTCGGCACGTAACGGAGCTTCGGATCCGGATAGATCAGCGGCTTGCCGCGTGAGCGGCGAAAGGAATAAGCGGCAATCGTTCTTATCTTGCTGATCAGGCGTGCAGCGACTGCCTCCAGCTTGGCAGGATCATCAACCTCCTGAAATTCCGGATGAAAACAGGAGAGCGTATTGATCATGGCCGACAGTATCGCCATCGGCGGTGATGAGCGCGGCAGACCATGAAAAGCGTGTCGCATGGCTTCATCAATATTGGCGGTATGGGCGAGCAAGGCACTGAAACGCGCATACTCGTCCTTGTCCGGCAATTTCCCGAAGATCAACAGCCAGGCAACCTCTACAAAATTGGGGCTCTGTTCGAACTGCTCTATCGGGATGCCACGATAGCGCAAAACCCCCTTCTCACCATCAATGAACGTAATGGCACTTTCACAGCTGCCGGTATTACCATAACCGGGATCAAGGCTGATCAAACCTGTTTGCGCACGCAACTTGCTGATATCAA
>DMKK01000125.1:8437-10680 GCA_003454335.1 Gammaproteobacteria bacterium
ATCATCAGCGTTACTGTTTCTGTCATAACTGTTCTCCTGAAGCAAACCCGGCTGATCCCGATCAGCGGTCATTCAATTCATCGAAAATTGACCTTTCCCCTACGTAGGATGGGTAAAGGAACAAAGTGACGTACCCATCAATTCAGGGCCATACCTTGACGGGTACGCTGCGCTTTACCCATCCTACGGCTGAACTCGTAGCTTGCAGTTTAAATGAATACTAATGTGGTTTTGCAGCTGATTGGATAGAAATCAGGTCATCGAAGCGCTTGATCAGCATCAGCAGTTTGCCGGCTGGCGGGGCTTCCTTGCATAGCTGCTCCTGTGCGTAGACAAGAATCCCGCTTTTTACCGGCAGTGGTTTTTTATACTCCAGAATCTGTTTCATGCGCGGCAGAAATATCCACTGCAGCCACTGCTCGAAGCTAAGGGTATCAATACAGAACGGTTCTGCGCTGAGCAGCGCGCCTTCGGGGGGCCGGGGCACATCCCATTTACCACTGATGCGCAGGATGGCCTCGACCTCCAGCAGGACGTCGGCGATACGGTTGGGGATATCGTGCATGGGCAAATTATACACAGGCCGGTAAATTCAGGTGAAAATTGCCGCTTTTCTACCGCTTGTGGCCCCCGGGAGCGCCAATGATGCCGCACCCGGCGGTTCGGACAGTCATCTGGATGACCCCCGGGGCATTCAATTCATGGACTTATTGGCTCATTGGTTTATAATTCCGCGGTTCTGATAGCGTGTAAATGCGTGTTATCTGCATAAATTTCAGGTTTGTGTCAGTGGGCAGCCACGCCGGGTAACCTGGTTGCTGGTTGGGACGCTTGTCGATTAACAAATTAACTATATAGAGTAGTAGGAAAATGACTGATTTATCCAAATACAGAAATATCGGTATCTTCGCACACGTAGATGCGGGCAAGACGACAACGACAGAACGTATTCTGAAACTGACCGGCAAGATTCACAAAACCGGTGAGGTGCATGACGGTGAAGCCACCACCGACTTCATGGACCAGGAGCAGGAGCGCGGCATCACCATTCAGTCTGCTGCTACCAGCTGTGAATGGAACGAACATCGCCTGAATATTATCGACACCCCCGGACACGTCGACTTCACCATCGAGGTTTACCGTTCCCTGAAGGTGCTCGACGGTGGTGTCGGCGTCTTCTGCGGTTCCGGCGGTGTAGAACCACAGTCCGAGACCAACTGGCGCTATGCCAACGAATCAGGGGTCGCGCGTGTCATTTTCGTCAACAAGCTGGACCGCATCGGTGCAGACTTCTACCGCGTGGTGAAACAGGTCGAGAAAGTGCTCGACGCCAACCCGTTGGTCATGGTTTTACCCATCGGTATCGAAGATGATTTTACAGGCGTTGTCGACCTGCTGACGCGCAAGGCCTGGATCTGGGATGATTCCGGTGACCCGGCCGCCTATGAAATACAGGAACCGCCGGCGGACATGGCAGACCTCGTCGAGGAATGGCGCGAGAAACTGATCGAGACCGCCGTCGAACAGGACGATGACCTGCTGGAACAATACCTGGAAGGTACCGAACCGCCCATTGAAGACATCAAACGCTGCATCCGCAAGGGCACCATCGCACTGGACTTCTTCCCGACCTATTGCGGTTCGGCCTTCAAGAACAAGGGAATCCAGCTGGTACTGGATGCCACTGTGGACTACCTTCCCAATCCGACAGAGGTCACTCCGCAACCTGAAGTCGACCTGGAAGGTAACGAAACCGGCGAGTTTGCAATCGTTGACCCCGAACGGCCACTGCGTGCACTGGCGTTCAAGATCATGGATGACCGCTTTGGTGCGCTGACCTTTATCCGCATCTACTCCGGCAAACTGGAAAAAGGCACGACCGTGCTGAATACCTTTACCGGCAAGACCGAGCGCATTGGCCGTATCGTCGAAATGCACGCCGACTCCCGCGAGGAACTCGACAGTGCCCAGGCCGGCGATATCGTTGCCGTCATCGGCATGAAGAACGTACAGACCGGCCACACCCTGTGCGACCCCAAGCAACCGGCCACGCTGGAACCAATGGTGTTCCCGGACCCGGTGATCTCCATTGCGGTCACACCCAACGACAAGGCTGCATCCGAAAAGATGGGTATTGCACTTGGCAAGATGATCAAGGAAGACCCGTCGTTCCACATGGAGACCGACGAGGACAGTGGCGAGATCATCCTGAAAGGCATGGGTGAACTGCACCTCGATATCAA
>DMKK01000166.1 GCA_003454335.1 Gammaproteobacteria bacterium
ACCCTGAAAATCGTCAAGACCCTGCGGCCGGCACCGGGCAAGACGGCGGCGCACGTCGAGTTCACCCGTGACGGCAAGTATGCTCTGTTGAGTGTCTGGGACCCGGATGGTGCAGTGATTGTATACGACGGGGAAACACTGGAAGAGGTCAAGCGCCTGCCCATGAACAAGCCATCGGGCAAATACAACGTCTACAACAAGACCCGTTATTCAGCCGGCACCAGCCATTAAGTTTCCGAACGCTGATCAAACTACCTGTGGGAGCGGTGTCGCCTACAGGGACGTAGGTGAGGAGCGTGAGCAGGACGCGGAAGCTTCCTCGCCGCGATTCGCGCCGGGGACGGCGCTCCTACACAAATTAGACACAGCTATTATTAGATTAAAAGACTAGTTCACACCCTTGCCGATCAGGAAACTGCTGTATTGCTTGTCGGTACCATTGATATGGTTGATCAGCCACTCCTTTAAGTAATCGGCAGCACGACGCATGGCCAGATCGTGGTCTTTCTCGTACTCGGCCAGCACGGCTTCAACTTCCGCTATCATCACTCGATGCTGAGCCCTGTGGGCCTCAAAGTCAGGATAACCGTTATCCTCCATCAGGCCTTCTTCGAAGGTAAAGTGCGTCTTGGTGTAGTCAACCAGTTCAGCCAGTGCATCCCGTTCAAAATCCTCACCGGTGGAATAGTCCACGGCGGTCGTCAGCTGGTTGATCAGGTTAATGAGTTTTCGATGCTGCTGATCGATGGAATCCAGACCGACACTGTACTCGTCCTTCCACACAATAAAGTGCTTTGCCGACAGCTTTCTGTGAATGAATGGAATAGCCACCAGGATGGCCACCAGGACCCAGGTCAGGGGACTCTTGGGCCCAGCCAAAAGCCCCAGGATAACCGCCGTGATAAGGCTCAGCATGAGCAATGCAATTCCGAACATCCGCATATGTTGGTTCATTGGGAGTTTCCCTTAACAGTAGTAGCGCCAGTACTGGCCAACCGGCCATGGTGTCTGAAGAATTGCTGAAATCCTAATAAATAACCATCAACAAAGCCATATCCCCGACGCATGCGGAGCCAGCAAAACCCAGACAAAACAGATGCTCATCGTAGACCTGATTGGCACGCAACTAATTGATCTGGATCAACTCGGGAATAGGAAGTCCGGCACCCTGATGGTCAAGCACCGTCAAATACACCCTGCATTCTTTAAGGCTATTTTCAGGCGGTCAAGCGAGCATACAGCAGCGGCAGTTCCCGGGGTAACTGCGAGGGACGGTGAATGACCACATAGCCGCCGCTGCCAAACAGATGGGGCAGGTACTCACCAGCCTGCCGATCCACTGTGACACAGAACGGCTGCAGACCAAGATCGCGTGCCTGCTTGAGGGCATACCGGGTATCCTCAATGCCATAGCGCCCCTCATACTTGTCCAGGTCATTGGGCTTGCCATCGGTCAACAGCAACAGTAGTCGCCTGCCTGCCGGTTGCTCGGCCAGCAGGCCGCTGGCATGGCGAATAGCGGTACCCATGCGGGTGTAGTAACCGGGCTTGATCTCATGGATGCGTCCACGCACCCTGGCGTTATAGGATTCATCAAAGGTCTTAAGCTGATGAAAGCGGATTGGATCACGCCGCCTGGAGGAAAAACCGTACATAGCAAAGCGGTCACCGGTTGCCGCCAGGCTTTCCGCAAATAAAAACAGGCTATCGCGGATGACATCAATAATCCGTGCCTGGTCGTTGACCCAGGCATCGGTAGACAGCGACAGGTCGGCCAGTAACAGGCAGGCCAGGTCGCGGGCGCCACTGCGCAAATCACGGTACAGGCGGTCACCGGCAACGGCCTGCCCCGCCGCCCGCTCACTGCTGTAACGCAGGTAGGCATCGAGATCGATTTCCGACCCTTCCTGTTGTTCACTGTGCCAGGTCCGTGCCGGTGCCAGCATCTGGAACTGGGCACGCAGGCGTTGCGCAGTGTGCCGCAGCGACACGGGCAACTCACAGGGCTCTGCGTCAGCAGCCACCATCGGCTGCACCCGGCAGTGCTCCGGCTGCAAGCGCTGCGTCTTGTAGTCCCACTCGGGCAACAGGATACCCGCACCAATCTGCTGGTCATCCGAACTTTCTGCGGGCAGGTCCAGGTCAAACCGCAACCGCGAGGCGACGGATTTCCCGTCACGGGTGACACTGAATTTCTCCATGTCCTCGGCCGCACTCGCGGCCTCGTCCAGATCCTCGTTTTCTTCCGCACCGCGGTCTACCTTGACGAACTCACCCCAGGTAAAGATGTTCTCCATGCGCACGGTGATCAGCCCCCGGTCCTCTTCCGGCATATCGGTACGCTCTGCAGGCCGGCGGCGCTGATCATCCAGCTCTTTGCTCTTATCCTGCTGGCGTTCACCTGCGTCGCCGTCATCCTGCGCACCACCACCGGTACCGTCAGCCGTAACCGGTGGTGCGGGATGCAGCCACAGGACCACCGGCTGCGGGGCCCGTTTCGCGTCCGGTAGCCGGTCGCGGCTGCCAGGGTGTTGCAGGGCCGCACGGATCACCCGTTCCCGCTCGGCCTGGTCCCCCGGCAACCGCTCAGGGTCCGGGCGCTGGTCAATATGGGCACTAACGAGTCGCTTGAAGCGCGCACGCATGCCCGGAAAATCCCTCAACACACCCAGTGTCAGGCGCTGATTGTGAACAAACCAGTCCGCCCCGGCGTCAGCACTGTCCTGCGAGGCGAGGGCCGCCAGCCACAGATACAGATCGCGGTTGAGTTCTACCTCGGGAAAACACTCGATCACCGCCGGCAACCGCAGGGCCTGCTCATCCCGCCAGGAGAGTTCCACCTCCCGATTGCTGCCGGCAAGGCGCTGCAACCAGGTGCGCCGGGCACCGTGTTCGGTGGCATTGGCCGCCTCCACCCGCAGTCCGCCGTCGCCACCCAGAGCACGAAACAGAACGCCGACTGTGCGACTGACCTGCTCCAGCGTCACCGCTGCCGCAGGATAGCGCCGCTCCGCGGCGCGGGTGACCAGGCGGTCCCAGACAAGTCCGACGTGTTCTTCCATTAGCCCGGTGATGACTCTGGCTTGAGACAGGCGGTCGGTGCCGGCCTGTTACCTGTCACAACAGGAAGTGCGCAGTCACCCGCAACCCAGTGCAGCACCCCCCCGTCAGGATTGCCGCCCTGCACCTGTTCACAGGCAGTAATGCACTGTGCGCATTCAGTACAGGTAAACATGCGGCGCTTGATGCTGCGCGGCTTGAGCCGCATGGGGCAGACATTGTCACAGGCACTGTTACACGACCGGCAGGCCTGCGCACGCTTGCCTTCAAAACCTACCACCAGGGCGCGTGGATTGGCCATCCAGGCAAGACTCTGGAACAGCCCCACGGCACAGCCAAAGCGGCAAAACAGGTGCCTGGCAAACATGAAATCGATAAACAGCAGGCCGCTTCCGATACCCAGAAAGCGTAGCTGGTTGGGGGTCAGGCTGGCCGTGAGCAGGTTGTGATAGATCTCGAACGGCGGTAACAGGTAGGTCAGCAGGCTCAATGCCCACAGGAAGGCAAACCCCGCGGCAACCAGTATCGTGGCAATCCAGTAACGCGGATCCCGCTTTATTAGCCGGCCATCCGGCTGGCGTTCCGGCAGCGGTGTGGACTCCCAGATGCTGGGCTTGCCACTGGCACGTTGCATCAGCGCATTGACCTTTTCCACCACGGAAAAATGCGGGCACAACCAGCCACAATACAACCGGCCATACCGCCAGGCTGTCCAGATCAGCGTCCCGCCCACCAGCAGTAACGGCAGGAAACCGCGTACGATGATATTCAGGGTCGCCCTGGCAGGCCCGATCTCGCCATTGATGAAAGCATCCAGTCCCAGGGTCCAGGGCATGCCCAGCACAATAAAATGCCCAAGCGTCAGGTCAAAGCGAAAGATATCCAGCGGTGGCGCCAACACGAACAGCAGAAAAAAGCCGGCCTGCAACTGGAAGCGGTGCTGCTGCAGACGCGCGACCGGGATGCGCATACTAGAGCGGCCGCCCCACCAACGGGTAACGAAAACACTGCCCGGCCATGGCCCTGGCCAGGCCCATTACGCCCAGCAACACCAGCGTGGCATGACAGGTGGTGAAATAGATGATGACCACCATCCAGGTATTTGGACTGCGGTA
Organism: Gammaproteobacteria bacterium; assembly: GCA_003454335.1. GTDB lineage: Bacteria > Pseudomonadota > Gammaproteobacteria > UBA9214 > UBA9214 > UBA9214. The sequence goes on from DMKK01000166.1 coordinate 4,176, forward strand.
ACCACCAAGCAACACGATGATGATATTTGCAAGCAGCAACAAGGTGCCCGCCCACAGGCTGGCCGACAGTGTCTGGCGCAGGTGACAGACGGCCAGTGCAGGAGCGGTACGGATGTTCCTGACATACACGATCACCAGCGCAACAAATGCCAGACCGGGCAGCAGCAACAGATTAGTTATGTACAGGGCCTCGGCCGTCACCGCGAGTCCCTGCCCGGGCGTTACCGGTTCGGACTGTTCCTGTTCAGCTTCATGCGCCGAATGTGGCATCCACCACCTCCATCAGGGCAGCAGTCGTTTCCTCGTCGTCGGTCAAGGGTTCCACCAGCGCCGAACGGCAGGCCTCCAGCGGGTCGAAACCGCCCTTGATCAGGGTGGCGGCATAAACCAGCAGGCGCGTGGATGCCGCCTCTTCCAGGTCATGGTCCTTGAGGGTACGCAAGGCCGTTGCCAGCGTAACCAGCCGCTTTGCCAACGAGGCATCAATGCCGGACTCGCCCTGCAGGACTTCTGTTTCCAGCTCTGGTTCGGGAAAATCGAAACGCTTCGCGACAAAGCGTTGCCGGGTACTCGGTTTCATGCCCTTGAGCAGGTTCTGATAGCCCGGGTTGTAGGACACCACCAGCATAAATTCAGGCGGCGCCTGCAGCGTTTCACCGGTGCGTTCGATCGGCAGGATGCGGCGATCATCGGTCAGCGGATGCAATACCACAGTGGTGTCCTTGCGCGCCTCCACGACCTCATCAAGGTAGCAGATGGCACCTTCGCGTACGGCGCGGGTCAACGGGCCGTCACTCCAGTACGTCCCGCTATCACCGATCAAGTGACGCCCCACCAGGTCAGCGGCCGACAGGTCATCATGACACGCCACGGTATACAGGGGCCGTTCCAGCCGGGCCGCCATGTACTGGATAAACCGCGTTTTGCCACAACCGGTCGGACCCTTGATCAACATGGGCAGTTGATGGCGCCAGGCATACTCGAACAGGGACACTTCATTACCCTGCGGTTTGTAGAACGGCAGGTTATCGAGGCTTGCCTGTTTTTCCGGGATTGCGTCCATCTGTTTTCACCTTAATAACATTATTTTTTATTCGCGCCTGGCCGCTTCCGGCATCCTGCCTCCCGCGGCACTTGTACATCCCTGTACATCACAAGGCGCAATCAATCTGCCAGTATAAACGCCGTGCTGATCAGACCACCCGGAATAAGCAGCCACAGCGTCACCGGCCAGCGCCAGAAACCGCGCACCTGGCCCAGCCCCATGAAGTAAGTGGCCACCAGCTGGCCTTTAACCAGGGCAAATGCCAGCACCAGCAGTGAGATGCGCAGGCCACTGAGTCCCTGTTGTCCAATCACATAGGTCGCCAGCGACAACAGCATCATGATAATCCAGACCCAGGTACAGGCCCGCAGGCCAAGAATGATGCGTTTCTGCATGGCCATATCAATGCATCACATAGACAAGAGGGAACAGAATCAACCAGACCAGGTCCACCATGTGCCAGTAGGAAGCACCGGTCTCGACACCCGTATGCTCGGTAGCACTGTAGCCACCCTGATGCGCCTTCCAGGCCACTGCCCCCAATATCACCATGCCCATGATGACGTGCATGAAGTGAAAAAAGGTCAGCGACAGGTAAAACATGTAGAAGGTATTGGTACTGAGCGTCACGCCCTGCCCTAAATGGTGTGCATATTCAGCTGCCTTCACCAGCAGAAAAATCCCGCCCATGAGCAGCGCGGCAAGCAACCAGCGTACGCAGACACGACTGTCACCCTCGCGGATTGCGGCCACTGCCCGTACCACGAAAAAGCTGCTGGTGATCAGTGCCAGAGTATTGATGAAGGCAGAACGACGATCCAGCAGCTGCTGATATTCATTGAAGAGTTCAACATTATTCAGCCGCGCAAAGGCGTAGCCCGAAAAAAAGATCGCAAACACCGCCAGCTCGGCAAGAATAAAGATCCAGATAGCCAGATCACCGGGCGGATAGCGACGGGGTTCTTCTACAGGCGCAAGCTGAATGGCTTCGGACATGGGCTCAGTTGGGTGTCCAGCTGGTTGCAGGGACTGCTTTTCAGTAGCAGGCTACACATAAAAAGGGCAGGTTGATACACCAGCGTACCAACCTGCCCGGATTCAAGACGGCTCGGGTTATAACTTGCCGGGCACACACTGCATGCCCGGCACAGTGCAAAACCGCTAGCCGCGTACCTCAACCACCGCTTCAGGCTCCCGGTTGCCGACAAAGAAGCTGAGTAAATACAGCACCAGACCGATCAGGAATACCACACCCGCGATTTCACGCATCCAGTAGAAGATGGATATCTGCTCCTGCACGGCCATGAAGGGCTGCGGGTCATCCGAAACACGCTGTAAAAAGATCTGCAGGATACCGGCACCCGTCAGGAACAGGGTGATAAACACCATGGAGACAGTCATCAACCAGAATGACCACATCTCCAGTACCTGCGACTTGTTGCTGTTGGC
>DMKK01000038.1:0-1905 GCA_003454335.1 Gammaproteobacteria bacterium
AGGGATTCGAACCCTGGGAGGGTTACCCCTCAACGGTTTTCAAGACCGCCGCTTTCGACCACTCAGCCACCTCTCCAATGCGGCGACAGGATACCGGAATTCAATATGTTTTTACCAGCAATAACCACAAAAATCTGATGTTTTTCAAGTTGCTGTTTACGGAAAGGATGTTATCCTTCAGTTTGAACTAACTGGTGACGCAATAGTCTTATTAACTGGTTTCTTTGTTGATATATGAGGAAAAATTCACTATGAGCATGATGGACAAGACGGTTATACATTCTGAGCAATCTGCACTGGCGACGAACAAGGTACTTCGCAACACCTACACCCTGCTTTCCATGACCCTGCTGTTCAGCGGTCTGTGTGCTGGTATTGCGGTCAAGATTGGTATGCCGCCAATGGGGATGATTATCACACTGGTCGGTTATTTTGGCCTGCTCTTCCTGACGACAAAGCTGCGCAATAGTGCCTGGGGTCTGCTGTCCGTCTTTGCCCTGACCGGCTTCATGGGGCTGACTCTGGGACCAATCATCAGTATGTATCTGTCCATCCCGAACGGTGATCAGATCGTGATGACGGCGATGGGTGGTACCGGCGTGATCTTTCTTGGCCTGTCCGGGTACGCACTGACAACACGCAAGGATTTCAGTTTTCTTGGTGGTTTCCTGATGGTGGGTATTCTGGTTGCCTTCCTGGCCGGTATCGCCAGCATGTTCCTCAGCATGCCGGGGCTGTCGCTGGCCGTGTCTGCCATGTTCATCCTGTTGATGTCCGGCCTGATCCTGTACCAGACGAGCCAGATCATTCATGGTGGTGAGACCAACTACATCATGGCAACAGTCACCCTGTACATTTCCATCTACAATCTGTTCCTCAGTCTGTTGCAGTTGCTGGGAGCATTTGGTGGTAATGACTGATAGCGTTCTATATCGATAATTAATTTCTATCGACAACTGACACAGGCCCCGCAATGCGGGGCCTCGTTTTATGGGATTCCAAAATGCAAGATACATTTGAAGCGCGTAACGAAGTTGAAGAGAAGTTACTGGCTGCCCAGGAGGGCCAGATATCGAGTGAGTCATTCATGGAATACCTGCTGGATGCCCAGCTGTTTATGCCGGTCAAGGATTCAATTGGTATCGAGGGCTTTACCAGTAGCGACAAGGCGGTGCCGCTGACGCTAAAGACAGAAGACGGTATTGAGGTCCTGATCCTGTTTACCAGCCCGGACCGTTCAAAGGCATTTGTACAGGATTTCCCCGGATACGATGGCGGCCTGCTGTCTGAATTTAAATGGGTGCTGGAAAGGACGGGAAGCGGCATTGGCATTTCAATCAACCCTGATTGGCCGGTCGGCATGGACCTGGAACCAGAGATGGTTCAACAGCTGAAAAGTAACTGAGTGACTTGAGAGCGACGCACGCCGAGCCTCGTGTTCTCTGGCGGGATCCCCTGTTCCTGGTTGCGGTCGCAGCCGGTCTGCTTACCTGGGCGGTACTGTACTTCATCCAGCAACCGGCTGTTCAATGGAACTGGCCTCTCGTCAGGCCCTGGCAGTTCCTGTTACCCGTACTGCTCTACCCGATTGTTGAGGAAATTGTATTTCGCGGATTGATACAGGAACTGGTGCGCGACACTATCAGTCGCCACTCGCTGGGGCCGCTCACGATTGCCAACCTGCTTACCAGTTTGCTGTTCACCGGTTTGCATTTCATCTATCACACACCGCTTTGGGCAGCGCTGGTATTTTTCCCCTCGCTGGTGTTTGGCTTCTTCAAGGATCGTACTGACCGGTTGGTCGCCCCGATTATTTTGCATGTTTTTTATAATGCCGGGTATTTATGGTTGTTTTCAGCGCCGCAGTAAACAATCATCCGTGCGAATCGCGGCGGGGACGCCGCT
>DMKK01000038.1:1923-21793 GCA_003454335.1 Gammaproteobacteria bacterium
TGTAGGAGCGGCGTCCCCGGCGCGATTCGCGGCTGCAAGCCGCTCCTACAGTTGTTTTAGATGCTCAATAAACTGCGTGTAACGCCCGGCTAAAGGGGCGTCCCTTTCCGGGTTGAACAGATTGCCGTTATCCATGTTTTCCCAGCCTTCCGGGCAACCGGCTGCCTGCCATGCAATGCCGCGGGCCGTGGCCTCGACCTGCACGGGTCGTTCCACCTCGAGGCCTGACAGGTTGGCGAGTCGCTGGCAAAGGCCATCAAGATTAGACAGGCCGCCGCTGATTCTGATCCTGTCGATTGCGGGATTCAGTGTGGTCATTAATTCGATATTGGCCTGCACCAGGAACAGGATGCTTTCGATGACCGCCACCATGGCTGCTGCTGTCGTGACCTCGGTATCCAGAAAATGCGCTTCCGGTCCGGCTTGCCACCAGGGTGAACCCAGTCCACCAACGGTGTTCATAAACAGCGTGGGCGCCTGGATCTCCTCCAGCCAGCCGGGCAGTCGGGACTCCAGATCGTTGACATTAAATTTCCCCGCCGCCCATTCCAGCGCGGCGCCAGCACCATTGACCGTGCCCTCTACATAGTAGCTGGCAGCATCCTTGTCGCTGTGTGAAATACCGGCAAGCAGACCGTCTGGTCGAGCCGTCAGGTCGTCTACCGGCAACAGCACAAAAGCACCGGTTCCGATGTTGACCAGGATGGTATTTCCGGAGGGTTTGCCATGCGCATACAGTGCCGCCGTCTGGTCGCCATTGACGGCCTGCACGGGGATATTGCCCTGCCGGGTCAAACCGTAGTCGGTACAGACCGGTACGCATGTTGGCAGTACCTGTGGGGGGATCCTGAACAAGTCGAGCAGTGCAGCGTCCCAGTTGCGAGATTGCAGATTCCAGAGCAGCGTGCGTGATGCGTTGGCATCATCAACCACATCCTCATGCGAATCCGTCAGATGATGCAACAGGTAACTTGCCAGTGGCCCCATCATCAGTGTGCCGGCGGCCAGTGCTTCCCTTGTTGCAGGAACATGGTCGAGTAGCCACTGTAATTTACCGGCACCGTAGTGTGGTGACAGGTGCAGGCCGGTGAGTTCACGGATCTGTTGGTCGTGATCCATTATGGAGAGCAGCGTGTCCGCAACACGCCGGTCCTGCCAGCTCAGTACCGGACTCAGGGGTTTGCCGGTAATGCGATCCCAGGCAAGGACACTGGAGCGTTGGGTCGCCATGCCGGCAACCGCTATCCGGTTCCGGTCTACAGCCGGATCGTTCAGAACCGCATCCACGACAGTTTGCATGGACTGCCTGATTTCATCAGGCGATTGTTCAATTTCACGCCGGTTGCATCGGTTAAGCGAAACCGGCTGCCGCGCAATGCTGACTACCCTGCCCCCGGCATCGAAGATGAGTGCGCGCGTTGAGTGTGTGCCCTGATCGATCGCAAGTGTCAGCATGACTATATTGGTTGTAAATAACCGGTCACGTGCGGGATGCTCCATTCCGGGCAGCGGACATTAATTGTCTGATTGCGTTGGTTTCAATCAGGTGGCTACCCCGCTGCAGGTACGCGTTGGCCTCGGCGGCGTTATTGATTGTATAGATGGCCCACTGCCAGGGTCCCTGCCACAGGGAGGCAGGTGCGGCCGGCAGGCGCTTGCGATTGCAGAACAGGTAATCCGGTCCCAGATCGACGGCCCTGGCCCGGTTGTCCGCTGACCATTCAGGCAGTACCCAGCCGACCGGTATCCGGTAGTGTTTGCGTGCATAAACCAGCGCATCGTAGTCAAATGAGATCAGTATGCATTGTGGTGCAGCGGGTTTGATGGCGTTCATCACGGTGTCGACGACATGGTCCTTGCCATGAGCAATAATGCTGGCACGCTTGATTTCAACAAATGCCCTTGCCCGGGGCCATTGTTGCAGTAGTTCGACAAATTGGTCCAGCCGGGCAATCCGGAAATCCTGGTAGCTGTCTCCGAAGCTCTCCCGGTAACCGGCCGGGATGGTCCTGACGGTCTCGTATTCCGTTTCAGTGATGACAATGTCCTGACCGGTAACCCTGAGCAATGAGGTGTCATGGCTGAGTACCGGGACACCGTCTACCGTGAGTTGTACGTCGGTTTCGATATAACAGGCACCGGCTGATAACACGGCTTCAAATCCGGCCAGGGAGTTTTCCGGCCAGCTATCCGGTTCACCGCGGTGGCCGATCAGTACGTCTTTCATGCTGCGTCCCACCAGTCTGCGATGGTCTGTGCAACAACCGGGTTGATGAGGTAGCCGTAGGACTTGTGAACATTCAAACCCCTTTCATCCCGGTAGTGATTGAAAATACCGGATCGCTGGTCAGAGATACTTTCGATGCAGTTTTGTTTCACCATTTCCTCGAAATCATTAGCCAGCGAGGGGTCGAGTGCCACCAGGTCGCCGCGTGATGAGATGTTCACCCAGGTCCTGATGTTGCCTGGATAGTTCGGAGCCTGTTTGTCACGTAAGCCGAGCAGTCGCCTCTGTACATAGTTTATGCCCAGCGGGCTGCCGATAGTGAGCAGACAGTCGACACAGTGATCGATATTTTCAAGGTGATGAAGTTCCCATAATGAATCGTAGGCAATGATGGACCCCATGCTGTGACCAATTAATAATACCTTGTCGTCCTTGCCGGCGGCTTTCCTGAGTGGCTGTTTCTGAAGGTCTCGGATTCTGCGGGCAATATCCCCGTGGTTTTTGAAATAAAGCTCGGTATCCCGGATGGATAATCTTATCCGCTCATCAGATATCAGCGGGATGAGCCATGGCAGCAGGTCACCAAGCTGATAAATAGTGCGTATGAGCCGGTATTTCACCGTGCGGACGGCCTCGATATCACTATCTGGAAACGTGTCCTGACTCAGCAGCCGGTTAACCCATGGGATGACCTGGTTAATATCCAGTTCCGTGTCGTAGAAATGCTGGTTCCACGCAACCAGCGAAAAACAGTCCGCAGTTTCGATTTCCCGGGCAATGTCAGGATTTATAGTTGTTACTCCATGCAGCAGGCAGCGTAGCAATTGTTCCCTGTGCTGGTCTGCCGGTGGCTTGGGGTTCTTGCCGGGTACATAGATGATCTTTTTCAAGGCAGGTCGTAACTTAGTGGCATTCAATTAGAGGTTTCTTGATGCTTCAAAATGAGACCAGTTGTTCGCAGGTAGGTTCAGCGCAGCAGTACCAGTTTTCAGACAGCCGTGGAATGGGCTTGCCGGTATGTTCCAGATCGAGTGCCGGTGCAGGCAGGTTCGCGATTTGGTGTGACATCGTCCAGATGCTCTTGAAAATTTCTGCGCGTGAAAGACCACCTGCCTCTGCCTGCATTACCCAGGCCTGTATGTCCTGCTGCAGTTTGTCCACTCGTGGGTCGGGATTGGCCCAGGGGTGTCCCAGGATGCTGGCATCAAACTCGCCAATCATGCCGTCCAGATTGTCGATGTCGAGAATGCAGGAACCTGCCGGTATCAGCAGACGAATGGATAGCTGGACCGGTGCAACCGACTCGATCAGCTGCAGTTCGACGATGTGACGCAGCAGTTCCAGGTAGATCTCCAGTGTTGTCCAGGGTGTGAAGGCAACAAAGGTCGGGGTCAGATCAATATTTATCTTATGCAGAAATGCAAGGGCTTTTATGAAGTCTGCGCGGGTGTGCCCTTTTTCAAGATAACCGAGAATGTCATCATCAACGGCCTCTACAGCCGACAGGATAAACAGGCAACCGGTTTCCTTGAGAACCTGCATCTCTTCCGGGTACTTGACGATGTGTTCAATCTTTATCGTCACGTCATAGCTGAGTGCCGGGAATTCCCGGTGCAGGGCGCGGACAATTTTGAGTGCATGACCGGGGCCGTTAAAGAAGTCCGGATCGCCAAATGAAATATGCTGCGCACCTTCCTTGACCTGGTTCCTGATGTCATTCAGGACGATATCTGCCGGGATGACATAGAACTTGCCGTTGTACACGGGTACCACGGGACAATGCGTGCAGTGATACTTGCAGCCACGGGTCGTCTCTGCAAAACCGACCGTCTGGGTGCTGCCGTCCGTATTTATCAGGTTGGCATACTTTGACAGGGCAGGTAGTTTGCTGCGATCAGGCGCAATAAATTCAATTTTCTCCAGGCATGTTTCGGGTTCGGTCTGCGTATCCCCCGCGCCTGTCTGGATGCGTTTTGCCATTGAGAGCAGGCCGTTCTCGAATTCACCCCCCAGAATGGTTTGCACATCCAGGGAGCGGAACAGGTCTGCATTCATGGGCGCGTACAGGCCATACACACACAGGCTGGCTTCCGGTGCGAGTTCCTTTATTTTCGGGAGCGCCTCGATGGCAATGCGGGTTGCCGTGTGCATGGCAATATAGATGGCAACGATATCGGTGTCAGTGCCCAGGCAGGTATCGAGTTTCTGTATGGACAGGTCGCAACAGTTTACCGTGAACCCTGCCTTTTGCAGCAAGGCAGCCGGCTCGGCAAGTCCAAAGGGTTGGCGCCCGAGTTCATAGGGATTGATAAGTGTAATATTCATGTATATAACAGTATATTATGGTGTTTATATAGAAACAGGATTATTTGTTATGTTGTATCTGGCAAGGACGCAAGTAGCAAACGGTATTTTAACGTGATCAGGACAGAATACAGTAAGCTACCGCTGTTTGTTCTTTCCTTGCTTAGCTGACTGTCCGGCGCATAGAATGCGCACGCATTGATAACCGCATTGCACGGACTAAAAGGATTTCATATGGCTGCTTACAAAGGTTTGACCCTGTCTGGATTTTTTCTGCGCCTGCTGGTGGCGGCCGTACTGGTCTTTTCGACCTATAATCCTTCAGAGTATTCCTATTACCATTGGCTCAGTAAGAATATTTCCAGTCCGACACCGTGGATAGCGCTGGTCGGTATCCTGCTGTTGATCGGCTGGACCATCTTTCTGCGTGCCACCGCGCGTTCACTGGGTGTGTTCGGCCTGATGCTTGCCGCTGCTTTTATTGGGGTGCTGCTGTGGATGATGATTGACTGGGGCTGGTTTCATGCCGATAGCCTCAAGGCCGTGACCTATATTATTCTGGGTGTCCTCTGCTGGATCCTTGCTATCGGTGTCTCATGGTCACACATCCGGCGGCGTATCACGGGCCAGGTTGATGTCGATGAAGTCGACGGGGATCTTTGATCGGACAACCACGATGACTTCCAATAGCAATATCCAGTACATCGATACGCCATCCAGCCTGGATGCGTTCTGCAAGCAGATCGAAACAGCAGACTGGATTGCGCTGGATACCGAGTTTCTCAGGGAAAAAACCTACTATCCGAAACTCTGTCTGTTGCAGATTGCAACGCCGGATGCGGTTGCCTGTATCGATCCCATTGCACTCGATGACCTGTCCCCGCTGCTTGAAATTATTTTTGATGAAGGTATTACCAAGGTGATGCATTCGGGCAGGCAGGACATGGAGATCTTCTTCAATATCCATGGCCGACCGCCCTCCCCGGTATTTGATACCCAGATAGCGGCCCTGTTGCTCGGTTACGCCGATCAGATCGGCTATGCCAATCTGGTCAAGGAGATGCTGGGGATCGAGCTGGATAAACTGCACACCCGTGCTGACTGGTCGCTGCGTCCCCTGTCGGCGGACCAGTTGCAATATGCCGCCGATGACGTGGTGTATCTGGCAGATATTTACCGGAAAATGACGGCACGGCTCACTGAAATGGGACGACTTGCATGGCTGACCGAGGATTTTGAGCGCCTGGCCAGCCCTGCCCTGTACGGCAACCCACCTGATCACGCCTGGCTCAAGGTAAAGGGGGGCAACCGTCTGAAGGGTGCCAGCCTGTCGGTGCTGCAGGCACTGGCAAACTGGCGGGAAACCACCGCACAGCGAAAGGACCGGCCCAAAGGCTGGATCTTGCGTGATGATGCCCTGATCGATATTGCGCGTCACCGGCCATCCTCCATGGAAGCGCTGGGCAAAATACGGGGGCTGAGTGAGGGACTGGTCCGGAATTCCGGCAAGGCGCTGGTGGAGCTTGTCAGGGATGCTGCCGACAGGCAGCCGGTCCCCTTCCCTGATACCGGCAAGCGGATAAAACCAACAGCCGATCAGAATGCACTGGTCGATGTCATGATGGCGCTTGTTCGAATGAGTGGCGAACAGAATGACCTGAACCCGGCAGTACTCGCATCACGCAAACAACTGGAGCAGCTGGTGCGCGGGGAAACGGATATCAATGTAATGCAGGGCTGGCGCAAGATATTCGTCGGAGAACAACTGGCCAGGTTCCTGGATGGCGATCTGAATCTGTCTGTTGCCAACGGCAAGCTGGTTGTCGTCAACTGACCCGGACGCAATGTCCCCGGGAAATTCCTGCCGGGTGTAGCCCAGTCGCGGTATTCCGGTCCCGGAATAAGCAATCACATCATGGTTAGTGAAAATCAGTTTATTTCGTGAGCTGACAGCTATATTGGACGCAGCTACGTAAACGTCGTCCATTACAGCCGGACTGCGCGGTTGTTTGACCTGTATCAACGATTAATACAGGTGTTTTGTATAGATTAATACCATTGAATAAACATGACGGAGGGAGCGTAGACCATGGTTATGGACAGCACTCTGATCAGTGCACTGCTCGTACTGCTTTTGGGGCTGATTGCATTTGTATTATTCACCTGGTCAAACACCCGGGGTGCCCGTGAACACACGGAAAACATTTTACAGCAACAGCGTCTGGTAAGAACTTCCCCTGATGCACACCGCTTGTCCCAGGCGATGCATTTACTGCGCCCGTCAGTACGCCTGGGTTTTGATTATCTCATCAAGCAAGAGGATGGCAAGCTGCCCTACATCGCTGAATGGGATACTGGTGGATCAATGCCGACACAGGCGGAACTTGATGATGCACTGAAAAAAGTGGCAGCAATTGACTGCACCGGCTATGCAGCCATGCGTAGATCTGAATACCCAGGCATCGAGGAGCAACTGGATGCGGCATTCAAGGCCCGCCATGGCGATACTGCCGAGCAGGATGCGCTGGATAACCGAATCCAGCAGACCAAGGAAAAGTATCCCAAATCAGATGATGCCCTCTGAGATGACAGACTCCAGGTGTTACGTCAAATGCCCGGAAGCCAGCACCGGCGTCATCCAGTAGTGTATGCCGCTACCACCGAATGCGTCACGAACTTCATCAATCACGGTTCGTGCAACACCTTCCTGCAGATGTAACTTGAACATGACCTGTAACTGCTTGCCGGTAACCTGCTCGGCTGCGGACAATGAACTCGTCGAGGCGCCGTGCCCACTGACCGTAGCACTGGTAAAACCGGGGATATCCTCATGTTCAAGCAACCAGTCAACCAGGGTGTTTTCCATCGCTGGGCTGACAATTAAAACAAGCAAGCACTGACCCATATCAGACTCCGGTCGAGTTGACGCCAAAACGACGGTACAGCATTGGTAACAAAAACAGGGTTAACAACGTCGAGGACACGAGGCCGCCGATCACGACAATCGCCAGCGGTCGCTGGATTTCCGAACCGGGTCCCTCGGCAAACAGCAATGGCAGTAACCCAAAGGCTGCAATCGATGCTGTCATAAGTACCGGGCGTAACCGGCGCAACGCACCCTGTGTCACAACTTCGTGCAGTGGCCGGCCCTCGGCAAGCAACTGGTTAAAGTAGGTCAGCATCACCACACCGTTCAGAACAGAGATGCCGAGTAGCGCAATAAAGCCGACGGATGCCGGTACCGACAGGTACTCACCGGACAGCCACAGGGCGAAGACACCACCGATCAGGGCAAACGGGATATTTGCCAGCACCAGTACCGACTGCCGCACCGAACGGAAGGTAGAAAACAGGGTGATGAAAATCAGACCCAGGGCGACCGGCACCACGATCGACAGGCGCTTTGCGGCACGTTGCTGGTTTTCGAACTGACCACCCCACTCAAGGTAATAGCCCCCCGGCAGCGTCGCCTGTGCGGTTACTGCTGCTTTTGCCTCTTCGACAAAGCTGACCAGGTCGCGGCCGGTCACATTGGCAATGACCACTGCCATGCGTCTGCCACGTTCACGTTTGACGGCGATTGGCCCCTCGGTACGCTCCAGTGTGACCAGTTCGTCCAGCCCGATAGCATCACCGGCCGGAATGGCAAAGCGAAGATTCGAGAATGACAACGGTGAGTTGCGTAGCTGTTCGTTTCCGCGCAGCAGCAATGGCACGCGCCGGTCATTTTCATACACGGTACCGGCGCGTTCGCCTTCTACCAGGGTGCGTAAATTACGCTCCAGGGTGTCTATGGAAATATCCAGCCTGCCGGCCACCATGCGGTCCACGACCAGTCGATAATACTGGGCTCCTTCGTTGCGGGGTGTATAGACATCCTGTGCGCCGGCCACACCCTGCAATATGTTAACGATGCTATCGGCTGTGGCATTGAGTTCATCCTGGTTGTTGCCGAATATCTTGATGGCAAGGTCGCCACGCACGCCGGTCAACATTTCAGAGACGCGCATTTCAATGGGTTGGGTAAATGCATAGCCGACCCCGGGGAAGTCATCCATCACTGCGCGAATCTCTGCAATCAGGGTGTCCTTGTCCTGCATGCGCCACTGCTCGCGTGGTTTCAGCACCAGAAAACTGTCGGTCTCGTTCAGGCCCATGGGGTCAAGACCCAGTTCATCCGAACCCGCCCGGGCGACTATCCCGGTGACTTCCGGGACCTGGTCCATGATGGCCGCCTGGACACGCATGTCGATTTTCAGCGATTGCTGAAGGTTGATAGAGGGTAGCTTTTCCAGCTGTACGATCAGGTCACCTTCGTCCATAGTGGGCATGAACGACTTGCCGATTTGTGTGTACACCAGACCGGTCATCACCAGCAGGCCCAGCGCAGCCACGCTTACCACGCGGGTATGTTCAAGTGACCAGGCAAGCGCCGGTTTATACAGGCGCTGCAGAAACCGCACGAGTCGTGGCTCTTGATGAGACACCTTGCCAATCAGATAAGAGGACAACACGGGTATCACAGTCAGTGATAGCAGCAGCGAGGCGCCCAGTGCGAACACGATCGTCAGCGCAACCGGAATGAATAACTTCCCTTCCAGTCCCTGCAGGGTGAGCAGTGGCAGAAATACGATAATAATAATAAGAATTCCGGACGTTACCGGTATTGCTACTTCGCGGGCGGCGCGGTAAATCAGATGCAGGCGTGGCAAGCGGCTGTTTTTCGTGCGGTGGCCAAGATGCGTCATTACGTTTTCGACTACCACCACAGCGGCGTCAACCAGCATGCCCACGGCGATTGCAAGTCCGCCGAGTGACATCAGGTTGGCAGACATGCCGAAGCGATACATGAGAATAAAGGTAGACAGCGCGGCCAGTGGCAGGATCAAGGCCACCGTCAGGGCAGCCCGCAGGTCACCGAGGAACAGCACCAGCAGGATAACCACCAGCACAGTGGCCTCCAGCAGCGCCTTGGTTACGGTGCCGACTGCCTTGTTCACCAACTGGCCACGATCATAGAAAACCTGGATGTCCACACCGGGAGGAAAAGCGGGCTGCAGTTCTGCCAGCTTGGCGCGCACACCCTGGACGACCTCGCGTGCGTTGGCGCCACGCAGGCCCAGCACCAGGCCTTCAACCGTCTCTTCCTGGCCGTTACGGCTGACAGCACCGTAGCGGGTTAACGAACCTATGCGGACTTCAGCGAGGTCACGGATGCGTACCGGTTCCAGCTGGTTTGGTTGCACGACAATGTTTTCCACATCATCCAGGCTCTGGATACTGCCCTCGGTACGCACCAGCAGTGCCTCTTCACCATCATTCAGACGACCAGCGCCATCGTTGCGGTTATTCTCGTGGAGTGCCGTGCGGACCTGGTCGAGTGAAATTTCGAGCACATTCATCCTGGCGGTATCCGGAATGACCTCATAGCTGCGCACGTGGCCACCCAGCGCATTCACATCTGCTACGCCTGTCACGCTGCGCAATGCCGGGCGAATCACCCAGTCCAGCAATTCGCGGCGTTGCATCGTGTCCAGGTCACCGCCTTCAATAGTGAACATGAACATCTCGCCCAGCGGCGTGGTCATGGGCGCGATGCCACCGGAAATGTCCGCGGGCAAATCACCCCACACTGCATTCAGGCGCTCTGCAACCTGCTGGCGTGCCCAGTAGATATCCGTGCCCTCCTCGAAATCGACGGTGATATCGGTGAGTGCATACTTGGCAACCGAACGCAGCATTGATTGCTGCGGGATACCCAGCATCTCGACTTCCAGCGGTGCGGTAATGCGCGTTTCCACCTCTTCGGGTGTCATGCCGGGTGCCTTGATTATGATCTTGACCTGCGTCGTAGAGACATCCGGGAAGGCGTCGATCGGCGTTTGCTGGAAGGCATACCAGCCAGTGCCTGCAATAAGCATTACCAGCAACAGCATGAATATGCGTTGCGTCAGCGCAAACTGGATTAGCCGTGCAAGCATCAGTTCACACCTTCCAGCCACGCCGCCTTGATGGCGACGGTGCCGCTGATCGCGGCCTGTGCATCCGCAGGCAGGTCTGCCTGGATGATCAGGGTGCTGCCTTCATCGTCTGTGACCGTTACCCTGTGCGCGGCAAATCCGTCTGCCTGTTCGACAAAAATAAAACTGTTGCCTTTCGAATAAATGATGGCTGAACGCGCTACACGGAAACGAATATCGCTGGTGGTGACGGCAAACTGCACTTGCACGAACTGACCGGGACGCAGTTTTTCGCTACCCTCATGCACCTCGGCACGAATCAATACGCCCTGGTCGGCACCATGTACCATGTGACCGATGGTGATGATGCGCCCGAAAACACCGAGTTCCGGGATCTCGACCTCCTGGCCGATGTGGGTATCGCCCAGCTGTTCCAGTGGCACATGCACTTCCATCCACAGGGGGTCCAGGCTGGCAATCCGGTAGATCGGGTCAGCGGCTTCTACACGGCTACCGGCTTCCACCAGCTGTTCCAGAATAACCCCGTCGAACGGCGCCCGGATTTCCAGCATACTATTTAAATCACGGCTGGATTCCAGTGTCGCCAGTGCGTCTTCGTCCATACCTGCCAGTTCCAGTATGCGTCGCAGGCGCGCCAGTGAGGTTCCCAGTTCCTGATAGTCTGCCTTTGATTCCAGCAAGCGGCGCTCGGCAATAATGCCTTCTTTATTTAACTTCCGGTCGCGCTGGTAGTTGCTTGCAGCCAGCTGGTAACGGGTATGTACCTCCAGGTACTCGCTTTGCAGTTCCAGCAGGCGCGGGCTCTGGATACGTACCATCGGCTGGTCCGCCATGATTGATTCACCTTCCGCAAGCAGCAACACCTCGACCAGTCCTTGCTGTGGTGCAGTGACTACCTGCAACTGTGAATTGGGGACCGCGACCTTTGCCGGCAGCAAACCGCCGAGGTTACGCGTCGTGGGGATGATCGCAGCCGTCTTGATTTGCAACGCCTGGCGTTGTGCCTCTGTAAACACAACGGTACCGGATGCATTCGCATTAACGGCGACCAGCAGCAACAGGGGAAGCAGAAAAATTTTCATTCGGGTATTACTCCAAGTGTCTGGTTGAGCTGTGCGCGTGCCTGGCCGAGTTCGAGTTGACTGATGCGTGCATCATGACGGGATGCCAGTGCCTGCTTATGCGCCAGCAACAGGGAAAACAAATCACTTTCACCGAGTTCAAAGGCGCGTTGCGTTAGTTGCAGGCCGGCTTCACCGAGCTCCAGTTGTTCAGCAGCCAACTCGGCTGCCTGTTCGCGGCTTGCGGTTTCGTTGCGCGCGTTAATGAGTTTGTTTTGCAGGTCGCGGCGCATGCGCGCGACCTCGATATTGGCTTCGGTCAAACGACGTTCCGCCGCTGCCGAGGCAGGCGCGCTATGGCTGCGCAGCCCAAGTGGCAGGCTCACTTCAAGAATGACAGAGTTATCATATGACATACTGCTGTCTCCCCGTTCTGACTGGCCACCGAGCAGCAGAGTCGGGTTGCCACGTCGTTCAGACGTCACCTGGTCGCGCTCGCTGCGCGCACGGGTCGCTGCCACTCGCGTTGCTGACAATAACGGGTGGTCATCCGGAATGCTTGTATCCGTGAGAACTGCCTCTTCGAACTGTGCTGGCAGTTCCTGCAAGCCGGTTAGATTACGGTACTGCCCCAGCAGCGCTTCGTGTTTGAAGCTGGCTGTGGCCAGCGCGGCCTGGCGCGACAGGGTCTCCTTGCGGACCACAATAATCTCGGAGCGGGCCAGTTCGCCGGCAGCGACCCGGTGGCGGACATCCGCCTCGAATTTTTCAGCACTGGCCTGTGCCTGCTCCGCCAGATTTACCTCGGCTGCGGCTATTGCTACTGACCAAAGCAGTTCGCGTACCTCACCGGCCAGTCGCCAGTGTTGCAGGCGTACCAGCGCTTCCGCCTCCTGCTCGGTCGCATCAGCGACCCGCAACCGCTTGTCACGTTGTCCTGGCATCCAGAGTGGCATTGCCACGCCACCTTCCCATTTACGGAAACCGTCATTGTTGTCGATGGCGTCATTTTCATGACGAAGGTACACGGATGGATCAGCGGCCAACAGGCTTGATGACTGGTCACGAATAGCCTGACCCTGCAAACGCAAGGCATCAGGCAAGGCCGTCTCCGGATACTGTTTCAATCCGGCCTGTATAACAGTTGCCAGCGACAGTTCCGGTGGCCGGGCGGAAACGCCCGTTGCCACTGCCAGCGTGGCGATAACAGGTAACACAGTGAATACTCGCAACAGGCTCATGGTTTATTTCCGCGGTCGTGGTCTGCAGTGTCAGGGAATGCTAGTGTGTTGTACATCCTGGATGTTTAATAAAGGCCGGGATAGCACCTGGCCAGTCTAATTGCCGGGAGTACCGGTATCAATGCCGGCAAATATAGGCAATCAACCTGAATTCAAGCTGAAATTAATGTGTTTTTGCGGAGAAATTCAGTCGTAGAATAGCGACAGAGGGGTGACTAGCCCAACTCTGGCAGGAAGATCCTGACCTGCAGGCCACCCAGGGCGCTGGAGCGTGAAAGATCGATCACGCCCGCATACTGGGTGACTATCTCCTGGATAATGGACAGGCCAAGCCCATGGCCGCTGCTGGATTCATCCAGCCGGGTGCCTCGCTGCATCAGGCTTGCCTGCAGTGCAGTTTCGATGCCGGGACCATCGTCTTCAACCAAAATCGTCAGGCCACCGTCTGTGTGGGCACTGAACCTGACCTTGTGGAGGCCCCATTTACTGGCGTTATCCAGCAGGTTCCCGATCAGTTCCAGCATATCTTCCCGATCACCAAAACGAATATCCTCCCGCTCCAGCACTAACTCGTATTGCAGTTTTTTGTCTGTATACACTTGCTCCAGCAGTCCCAGCAGGTCTGGCAATTCTTCATTGAGATGAAACAACTGTCCTGCCGATGTCGGCCCCGCCAGGCGGGCCTGCTTCAGTTCGCGGTCAATAATCGATTGAATCATGGCAACTGACGCTTTTGCCTGTTGCAGGTCCTCAGGTGAAAATTTGCCGGCATCCTGATCAATGAGTTGCCCGAGGACTGCCAGTGGTGTTTTCAATCCATGCGCCAGATTCCCCAGTGAATTTCTCGAGCGGATGAGTCGCTTTCGGCTTAACTCGACCAGGCGATTGATTTCCGTGACCAGTGGCTTGACCTCAAGTGGTACATCCTCCGGGAACTTGCTGATGTCACCGTTTTCCAGCTGCCGGCAGGCCTTGCTCATGGTGTCGAGGGGGCGCAGGCTAAGGCGTACGATCATCCTTTGCACGAAGATCAATAGTCCCAGTATTGCCAGCGTCACCAGCAGAAAACGTATCCGGAATTTGCTGATATCCTGGTTCAGCGATGTCAGTTCTTCGGCAATAAGCAGGTTTATCCGATAACCGGCTTTTTCAAAATGTGCCATATGCGCCAGTATTGGCTGACCGCCGGGGCCCTGCATTTCAAACAGTGTTTCATGCGACCCGGCTGCTGGCAGGATGCCGAAATCCTCCTTGCCCAAGGATGCGGATTTCAGGTGATATCCGTTTGTTTGCAACAGGTAGTAATGACCGGAACCGGGACGCGAATAAATCGGCGCAGCATAATCAGGATCCAGTACCGGCATCCCGGCTGCAGTGAAGCTGATGCCGGACAGCAGCGCTTCACCGTCGTGTTCGAGCCGGGTAGCGATATATTCCCTGGTGAAAATATCGGGTGCGCGGCTGGTTACCAGCCAGTGCAGACCGAACAGGATAACCACGCTGGTGAGTAGCCAGATTGCAAGACGATTCTGGATCGACTTCACGGGCAGGGCTCGCCGAAAATATATCCTTGTCCGCGCCGTGTCTTGATGAGTTCCTTACCGAGCTTGCCACGCAGGCGTGTGACATAGACCTCAATGACATTACTGTCCCGCTCGGCGTCAAACTCGTAGATATGTTCAGTCAACCGTGACTTGGATAGCACCTTGCCCTGATGCAGCATAAAGTACCTTAACAGACGGAATTCGGTGCCGGTCAACTCAATTGCCGATCCGTCTTCACGATTACAGGACTGGCGCTCTTCATCAAGTGTCAGGCCACATGCAGCAGGTGAACCCGTTGCCTGGGCAACACTGCGCCGTACCACGGCCTGTAGCCGTGCCAGCAGTTCCTCGACATGAAACGGCTTGGCCACGTAATCGTCAGCGCCGGCCTTGAAACCATCGACTTTTTCATGCCAGGCGTCCCGTGCAGTAAGAATAATTACCGGGGTCTCAGTCGCGGCTGCACGCAAATTACGTAATACCTCAAGCCCCGGGCGTTCCGGCAGACCCAGATCGAGGATGATGGCGTCATAGGTCTCCTCGATACCGAGATGCTCGCCATCGATGCCGTTGACTGCGATATCGACAGCAAAACCTTCCTGCCGCAATCGCGTTTGCAGGGAACGGCCGAGGGCTTCATCGTCTTCTACAATCAGGATTCGCAGTGTCCCTCTCCTGTGCTTCCCACCAGCTTTTTTCCGATAAACATTGCCTCATCGCGAAAACCTTGCTGCACATCGCCAATATGTCCCTCTTCACGATAGAACACTACCTGTAATCCGGAAAACAGCTGCAGCAGCTCCTGGTCAGCTAATCTGTATTGCGCACCTTGCGGGCCTCGATCGGAAACACGTTGTTGGGTAAAGGTTTGATAATAGATCAGGCCGTCAGGTTTAAGCGCCTGTATCAGGGAAGGAATAATGTCACGGGCCAGGAAATGACTCACAACGATGACAGCAAATGTATCCGGTTCGGGTGGCTGTGCCTCTATATCCCGCACAACGGCGTGCACAGGCAACTGTCGCTTGAATGCAGCTGCTTGCAATGCGGCAACCGCGACGTCAGCAATATCCCAGGCGTCAACCTCCAGACCCTGTTGTGCCAGCAGCATGGCATTCGCACCCAGGCCACAGGCTAAATCCAGCGCACGGCCATTGGCAGGCAATAAATGCAGGTTTTCATTCAAGACCTGCGATGCCTTCAGGTCGCCGGCCGCAGCACGATAGCGCGCATTCCATTTTTCCTTGCTGGACATGCTGGCTTTATGTACGGATCCCGTGACCCTTTTTTAATAAATGCAGACTAAAGAGATACAGGGTGATAATGAAGGCAATAATAATCACATAGGATGTCATCAGGCTGATATCGGAAATGCCGAGAAACCCGTAGCGAAAGGCATTCACCATGTACAGTATTGGATTGGCCCGTGACATGTTTTGCCAGAACTCGGGGAGCATGCTAATCGAATAGAATATTCCGCCAAGATATGTCAATGGTGTGAGCACAAATGTCGGGATAATAGCGATGTCATCGAAACTCTTCGCGAAGACCCCGTTGATCAGACCGGCCAGGGAAAACAGGATGGCAGTCAGAATGATCATCGAGAACATGACCCAGAAGTTGTGGATATTCAGGGGGTGAAATACCAGTGAAACGATGGTGACAGCAATGCCTACTGTCAGACCACGTGCAACACCGCCACATATATAGCCAAGCAGAATGATGTAGTTGGGTGTTGGCGAAATAATCATTTCCTCAATATGCCGCTGAAATTTCGAGCCGTAGAATGAAGACACGACATTGCCATAGGAGTTGGTAATCACCGCCATCATGATCAAGCCGGGAATAATAAATTCCATGTAGTCGAAACCATCCATCTTGCCGATCCGTGGACCAATCAGGTTGCCAAAGATAACGAAGTACAGGGCGGTAGTGATGACGGGTGGCAACACTGTCTGAATCCAGATTCTCGAGAACCTGAGTATTTCCCTGGTGGCTATGGTTTTCAGGGCAACCAGTTTTTCATGGGTATTCATGATGCGGCCCTGTTGCTGTTGGCATTCTCGACGAGATTCATGAACAGCTCCTCGAGACGATTTGTCTTGTTGCGCATGCTGAGAACCTTGATGCCCTGCTCATTCAGTTCTGTGAACAGGGTGTTAATTGAATCGTCACGGCAGATGTCGGTTTCAACGGTATGTGAATCGACCCACTGCAGCTTATGGGTCTTCAGTACTGGCAATTCAGCAAGCGGGGATTCGAGATCGAGCACAAAGGTTTCCATTTTCAAGGTGTTCAGCAACTGCCGGGTGCTGGTATTTTCGATCAGTTCACCTTTGTCGATAATGGCGATGTTCCGGCACAGGCTCTCGGCTTCTTCCAGGTAATGGGTGGTCAGGATAATGGTTGTCCCGGCTGCATTGATCTCGCGCAGGAATGTCCACATGGAACGGCGAATTTCGATATCCACACCAGCCGTTGGTTCGTCAAGTATCAGCAGCCTTGGATGATTTACCAGGGCCCGGGCTATCATCAGGCGACGTTTCATGCCGCCTGAAAGTGTTCTGGCCATTACGCGCCGCTTGTCCCACAAGTCCAGTTGCTTGAGGTTCGCCTCTGCCCGTTTGAAGGCCTCCTGGCGTTCAATGCCGTAGTAGCCGGCCTGGTTGGCAACTATCTCGATCACCGGTTCGAACATATTAAAGTTGAATTCCTGGGGTACCAGTCCGATGCAGGCCTTGGCGTTTGCCAGGTCGGTATCGAGGTCATGGCCAAAGATCGAGACACTGCCGCCGGACTTGTTTACCAGCGAGGAGAGGATGCCGATGAGCGTCGTTTTCCCTGCCCCGTTTGGACCCAGCAGGCCGAAGAAGTCGCCCTCTGCTACTTCCAGGCTGACACCCTTGAGTGCGGTGTGACCGCCCGTGTAGGTTTTTTCCAGATCGCGAATTGTCAGTGCCGGTTGCATGCGACTAAACCATTTTTATCAGGAAAAAAACAAATATCACGACGATAATGATGGGCAGCAGTACACCGGCCCAGTCCTTGTTCTCTGCTTCCCGGCTCTGTTGCAATGCGCCCTTGATGCCTGGCCCGATCCAGAACAGTACGCCCAGTGCGATGGCACCGAGCATAATCATTTCAAAAGTGGACATTTGTTCCATAGGTATTACATCCCTGAGGTCTTGAGGCTATAGTTAAGAGTAAGTGTGGCAACGGATCGGCTTGCAAGTCCTGCGCAGTGATAGTTTTACGTTATGCGAGGGTCACAGTCAAAACATCCGTTATGAGCAATACTGATCGGGGTCATGTCCTTATGGGAAAATGGGTTGCAGGCAGGGTTGTCGGGTTGCGTCAGTGGACAAGTGATCTCTATTCCATCCAGGTAGAGGCGGACATTGCGCCCTTTACTGCCGGTCAATTTAACCGTCTTGCGCTTGAAATCGACGGGGAAATGGTGGCGCGTCCCTACTCTTTTGTGAATGGACCTGATAATGCAGTCCACGAATTCTGTTTTACCGTCGTCAAGGACGGTCCGTTGACCCATGAACTCATCAAGCTGAAGACCGGTGATTCCCTGCACCTGGCCCCCAGGGCTGCCGGTTTCTTTATTCTTGGCGAGGTGCCGGAGGCAGATACCCTGTGGATGTTATCCACAGGTACCGCCATTGGACCGTTCCTGTCTATCCTGGCAACTTCAGAGGTCTGGCAGCGGTTCCGCAATATTGTCCTGGTGCATGCCGTGCGCACGGTACAAGAGCTGATATACCAGGACGAAATAAAGATATTCCTTGCGGAACAAGCGGAACAGTTCCGGTTCATTCCCTTCGTCAGTCGGGAGGCCACCGATTTTGCCATCAAGGGACGGGTACCTGCGGCCATTGAAGACGGTCAACTGGAACAGCGTGCCGGTCTGCAGATAAGACCGGAGGATTCCCAGGTCATGATCTGTGGCAATCCGGCAATGGTGAGCGATACCCAGGGTGTACTCGAAGCCCGCGGCCTGAAAAAGAACCGGCGCCGTGAACCCGGCCACATAACCACAGAACAATATTGGAAGGAGTAGGCCGGCGTGTTTGATGGGTGCGTCGCTGTGCTCCTTCACCCATCCTACGTTGAACGGTAGCACGGATTGGTGTTGTAGGATGGGTGAAGGAGCACAGCGACGCACCCATCACTTCGGTGACATTCTAGAGAAACAATGTCAGCACACCGGTATAACCATACAGCCGGTTGTGTGAGATCTCTCCGTTGGCAAAGAACCCCACCAACGGAAATTCACCCAGCTGGTCACGGATCATCTTTAACTCTTCCGAGTTGTCACCGAACTGGTTTCGTCCCCTGCCGA
Organism: Gammaproteobacteria bacterium; assembly: GCA_003454335.1. Taxonomy (GTDB): domain Bacteria; phylum Pseudomonadota; class Gammaproteobacteria; order UBA9214; family UBA9214; genus UBA9214. The sequence continues at coordinate 20,630 of DMKK01000038.1, forward strand.
GACAGGTGTAGTACAGGCCACCCTTGATCTGCCCTCCGGCGCGTTTGCCGAGGTCACCAAGCATGCGCAGCATGTCTTCACGGGCAGTCGCACCATCACGACGGCAGAACATGATCGGTGCATCATTTTCAAGATTGTCGCCAATTGCCAGCAATTTCTCGTCCGGATCGATACCCATGAGGTTGCGAACCAGATAATCGCCGGTGTCCGAACCGGGTACCGGCAGGCCTGCAAAGATATAACCGGCAACACCTGACAGGTCTTTTGCGAGGGCATCACCGATATCTTCCTTGAAGACGTCGAGTGCCGGCCGTCCATCCAGTTCAGCCAGGATATGGCCATCAGAGCGGGTGATGGTGTGCTTGTTTGACAGCGGTGTACAACCCTGTGTTAAGCCGCTGATGACCGGTATATTGGCCGACAGCAACACACCCGAAAGTCCGTCTTCGTAAACCTCGCCGGCAATTTGATGCATAAAATCGTCTTCACTGGCCGAGGTCAGGCCACCGACAAGAAACCCGGGATCCAGTTCGGTCGACAGGGATTCGATGATTTGTGCAATATGGGTGTTGCGCGGGTCGCCGTGTACAACACCAAAATGCACGCTGTGTTCGGCAATCCAGGCCTGGTTCTCCTTTAGCATATCGGATAGACCGCTTATGCCGGCAGGAATGAGCCGGTAACTGTCCACCGGCAGCGATGCCAGCATGATGGCTGCCGCCGGTTCGTCATATATCTCGCGCCCGGTGCAGCAAATTCCGGTGCCAACTGTTCCGACCCAGTCCCTGATGCCGGTTTTTTCGCGAAATTCTTCTAGCATGATTTGCAGATAGGGTGCCAGGGAATCGGTTATGTACAGAAAACCAAAATTGGCGCTTGAGTGTTCTGTGCCTAGTTCCTCCAGGCAGTGACGGACAACAGATTGCCAGTCACTACCGGTTGCACAGCTGGCTTTAAATGTACTATTGGACATGTCTGATTGTACGCATGATGTTGTGGTGATAGCTACAACAGAGGAATAGAGGATATTGGTTAATCCGTCTGATGGGTGCGTCGCTGCGCTCCTTCACCCATCCTACGAAGACCTACGGTTTTTTGTAGGATGGGTGAAGGAGCGCAGCGACGCACCCATCAGCCCGTAGGATATGATGAATAGTTACAAAA
>DMKK01000093.1 GCA_003454335.1 Gammaproteobacteria bacterium
CAAACGGTTATTGCCGGGATGGCTATCTGGCACTGGAACGTTATCAAGCCAATGGCATTGCCCGCATACGCGGTGAATGCCGCGATGGCGCTACCGACAGTGACCGCGAGCAATTCCCGAACCAGCCGTAGCATCCACCCTGCGACACACCCGCCATGACAAGACTGCTCCTCTGCGCCGTTATCTGCCCGTTCCTGATATCAGGATGCAGTGCATTCAAGTTCCGTGCGGACCCGCAGACACCGCACTTCACGGGTAGCACCTTCATCAACACCGATCGACGGTATTGCCGTGAACCCTCCGGCATTGTGTTCTCGGCAAGACGCGGCACGCTGTTTGTCGTCGATGATGAAGGTGCGATCTGCGAATTGCAGCTTGACGGTACACTTGTTAAAAAAAAACGCATCAACAGGGCGGATCTCGAAGGGCTTACCCTCGACCCGGCCACGGGTCTCCTGTATGCCATAGAGGAACACACAAAAACGATTCTGGAAATCAACCCGGACAGCTTCGAACTGCTGCGCCAGTTTCAGATTGAGACTACCCCCGGCATTCACCTGCCGACGGAGAAACACAGCAGCAAGGGCATCGAAGCCATCACCTTTATACCTGACCCAGGCCATCCCTCAGGTGGCACCTTCTTTATTGCAGGCAAAGGCTGGCGCACCCGCCATGCAAAAAGTGTGGCGGCTGTTTATGAAATAGACGTCCCGCTACACGACACCGCTGCTGCAAGCCGAACCGCGTACATGGTACGGTATTTCGAACCGGGCATTTCCGATCTGTCCGGCCTGCATTATGACAACCGCCTGCAGCAGCTGCTGCTCATCAGTGACAGCCACGACACCCTCATGCTGTTAACGACTGACGGCAAAACACGTGCGAGCTACCCGCTTCCCGGAAAAAACCAGGAGGGCATCACCCTGGATTCCGAAGGCTATCTGTATCTTGCGGAAGATTCCGGCAACATTATCAGATACACATTTGATGCTACCATTAAGCCTTAACCGCCAAACAACTCACCCAACCACAGCTTTACACCTGCGATCATGGCTCAATGAGCACACCGGATAAAAGCAAGCGACACCACAAACATGCAGGGCCATTGCGATTCTTCGGGCGCACGCTGGTCCGCACTAGCGCCGTGCTGTTCCTGTTACAGATTGCACTAGCCACCCCGTGGCTCGACGGGATCGTCGAGAGCTGGCTACAGGTCGCCGACACAGATGCCATGGGAATTCCCGAGTACATTGTCGTACTGGGCGGTGGCGGCATTCCCAGCGACACCGGACTCATGCGGGCATACTACGGTGCCACGCAAAGCATTGCGTTTGCCGATGCGACCGTCATCGTGGCCCTGCCTGCGGATGAGAATCCGGAAACGAGCAGTGTAGGCCGCATGAAGGACGAGTTGATGCTCCGTGGCGTGCCAGCGGCCAAAATCCTGATGGAAACAAAAGGGCTGAATACTCACGAACAGGCCGACAATATCCGGGGAATGCTGGATCCTGGTGCAATCGATGATCCAGTCCTTCTCGTGACGGAGCGTTCACATCTGCGACGATCTTTGCTCTGCTTCAGAAAAGCAGGTTTTTCACACGTATTCGGGGTCGGCACCCACAATACAGGTGCCGAGGCCGACCTGGAGGCAGGTACCTTTCTGAGATACACTTTGTGGACGAACCTGCAACTCCAGATCCGGGTTCTTCGCGAGATGATTGCGACCGGGATGTACAAGTTAAGGGGGTGGATCTAACACATACCGGGAAACGACACTATTGAATCAATCGTGATCAGGTAGCCTGCATGCCTGATTTTTCCTTCATTAATATGTACCTTGGTACCAGTGCAATTATGGTAGTTACTTGATACGTTATTTATGGCAGATCACGGATACTGTCTAAAACAAACAACAACCGGATTTATAGAGCAAAATTATGAAGCGACCTCATCTTTTCAGCAGCCTGTGCTGCTGTGTTCTTGCCTTTATGACTGCCTCATCCAGTGCCGCACTGTTCGACCGCGGCGGTGGCTTGATTTACGACAGCGACCAGGATCTTACCTGGACACAGGATGCTGGTTTAAGCGGGTCACTAAACTGGGATAACGCCATTGCGTGGGCCGAGAGTCTTATGCTGGGAGGCGTCAGCGGCTGGCGACTGCCCACCACAACACAAGTTGACGATCCCACCTGTTCCGGGGACGTCAGGGTAAGTATCAGCCCCTTGAATCCGCTTATATATGAGCATCGCCTTGACTGCCTTGGTGGCGAGATGGAGCGCCTGACCGCAGCTGCAGACCCGTGGACTAATCCGCTTTTTATAAACGTCAACAGAACCAGATACTGGGCGGCTACGCACTACAGAAATGGAACTGATCCGTGCGTCTATTTTCCCAACTATGATGTCCCCTGCACAATCGCGACCAGGGAGGGAGACCACGTAGACTTTCGCTGGCAATGGGCATTTACCGGTGCTGGAAATATCGACGTACCTTACAAGACCACATTGAAAAAGGGCAATGGTCGTTACGCCTGGGCGGTACACGACGGTGATGTCGGCGCAGTGGCAAACCCGGCACCCGAGATAAGGGTCACCGACCCGGCAGCCCCCGCAACCGATCTGCAAATGTCATTTGGCAATGTCATCGAGATGACCCAAGCTGACGGCACTGTGACAGTCACCAACATCGGCGAACTGGATCTTGTGATTGGACAGATCGCGGTTGCCGATCCGCTGGCCGCTCCGTTCAGCATCCCGAATGACGCCTGTTCTAACCAGACGTTGACACAGGGCATGAGTTGCAACCTTACCGTCAGGTTCTCGCCACCAGTGACGGGGGCATCCATTGACAGTTTCAGCATACCTTCCAATGATGCCGATGAAGGCCTGATAACATTCAATGTATCCGGTACCGG
>DMKK01000062.1:0-4136 GCA_003454335.1 Gammaproteobacteria bacterium
TGTTCGTCCAGATCGATCAGCCGGCTGTTGGCGATTGCAACCCGGTGGGTGTAGCGGGAGAGATAAGCCAGTACGGCCTCGGGTCCGGCAAAGGGGCGCTTGGCGTAGACGACCCACTCGCATTGGCGCAAGGGCTTGAGCCAATCGGCGAAGTCCTTGGGATCAGCGAGCCAGGCGTGTTCGCCGAAGAACTGTAGTTTTCCGGTACGGTGGGCGTCACCGAGTTTTTCAAGGAATAACGATGGCGACCCCTTCGGGAGCTGTTTCTGTTTATGCTGTACTTCCGAACTTGGTCATCAAGACTCACAACAGGATGTTGAGCCGTTGTCATTTTGACGCGCTTCTTGAATTGGCGGGCATGGCATTAGCCCAAAGGAGCAGTAAACACAGCAGTCACCCTGTTTGGGACGTAATATTACACCGTAGCCCTTGCACTCGTAGTAATACTGGCATTTATCAGTCGGCATCGTTTCAGTTTCACGGTGTCCACATTCGGGGCATATAATAGTGGATTGCAGTATCACCGTGACATCTGCATTAATTGGACGCTTGTTACCGCTCATGCAACAATTATATCAATAATGGTTATTTCTGGAGTTGTTATTCCGCGGGGTTAACGGCAAGTTACGGCCGGTTCTGCCTATATATAACCACGCCTCAGCCGGGCTTCCTGTCTCCGGGAATGGCAACTCTGCTAGCAGTCATACACTAACCCTTCACCGGGTGGGCTGTTTTTTGGCTGAGTGTTATACTGTTTTCACAGAAAGTGACTCATAAAAAGCAGTGCCAAAGTTACTGTACATGGTGGTGTGCATACTCCGAGAATGCATTTTTAATCCCTTGTTTATAAAGGAAGTATAGATATGAAAGGTGGAATAGGTAACTTAATGAAACAGGCCCAGGCCATGCAGGAGAGTATGCAGAAGGCCCAGGATGAACTGGCCAGCCTGGAGGTAACCGGTGAATCCGGGGGCGGCATGGTCAAGATCACCATGACTGGCAAACATGAGGTGCGGCGGGTGACGATTGATGACAGTCTGATGACTGATGACAAGGATATGCTCGAGGACCTGGTTGCCGCAGCGATTAATGATGCCACGCACAAGGTGGAAGCAACGACTCAGGAGCGGATGTCAGGTCTGACCAACGGTTTGAATCTGCCAGCAGGCATGAAGCTGCCGTTTTAAGCGATGTCTACGTCTCGCCTGATCGGGCGCCTGATAGAAAGCCTGCGCTGTCTTCCCGGTGTGGGTCCGAAGTCTGCCCAGCGCATGGCCTTTCACCTGCTGGAACACAATCGTGATGGCGGGCGCCAGTTGGCCGAAGCATTGAACCTGGCCATGGACAAGGTTGGCCATTGCCGGGAATGCCGGACTTTAAGCGAGGAAGATGTTTGCACGCTGTGTGCAAATGACCGGCGTGATCGCAGTCAGTTATGCGTGGTAGAAACACCGGCGGATGTGCAGGCGCTGGAGCAGTCGACCGGTTTCCGGGGATTGTATTTTGTCCTGATGGGACACCTGTCACCGCTTGACGGCATCGGTCCCGAGGCGCTGGGCCTGGATATGCTGGAAATGCGTCTTGCGACAGGCGAGGTGAAAGAATTGATTCTCGCGACCAACCCGACGGTTGAGGGTGAGGCGACCGCGCACTTTGTCAGCGAAATGGCGCGGGCCCGCGATGTACGTCCAACGCGTATTGCACACGGTGTGCCGATGGGTGGAGAACTTGAATATATCGATGGCGGCACGTTGTCGCATGCTTTTGCCGGACGACAGGAGGTTTGACAATGACTGATTGCTTGTTTTGCAAGATGATTTCGGGGGAGATTCAGCCGGATATCGTATTTGAAGATGACGATGTGCTGGCCTTCCGTGATGTTAATCCACAGGCGCCTGTGCATGTGCTGGTGATCCCGAAAAGTCATATTGCGACTACCAATGAGCTGACGCCGGAGCATGCAGGGCTGGTCGGGAAAATGGTCCTCGCTGCCCGGCAGATTGCCGCTGATGAGGGGGTCGCTGAACCGGGTTACCGGATGGTGATGAACTGTAATCCGGAAGCCGGTCAGTCTGTTTATCACATTCATTTACATCTGTTGGGCGGTCGCCCGATGAATTGGCCGCCGGGTTGATTTTACTCCAAATTGAGGTATGGCCGTGCATCCATCATTGATAGGTACGTCGCCGCGCTCCTTTACCCCGCCTGCATAACGAGCACATCCTACGCATTTATAGAATATTTCGTGGCTGAAAGCCTCTCCTACAATAATTTCCGGTAACTCTCCATGCGCCGTTTGAGTATATTGCCAGCAGCCACGGCAGCATTAATTGCACACCCCGGCTCAGACAGGTGGCGGCAGTCATTGAATCTGCACTGGCCCAGGTAAGGACGAAATTCGCGAAAGCCATTGCCGAGTTCACCAGCGGCTATCCTGCCGAGGTGAAAATCGCGCACACCCGGTGAATCGATCAGCTTGCCGCCATGGGGCAGGTGGTACAAGGTTGTCGAGGTGGTGGTGTGTTTGCCGAGTCCGGAAGCAGCGGATAGCCTGCCGATGGCAATGTCACGGTCCGGCAGCAGCCGCTTGAGAAGGGATGATTTGCCAACACCGGACTGGCCCACAAGGATGCTGGTCTTGCCAGCCAGTCTGTTGGAAAATGCCTCGATGCCGGTATTTTCAAGTGCGCTGGTCAGCAGGGTGGTATAACCGATGGAGCTGTACTCGCTGATCAGCCTCTCGATACGGCTTCGATCTTCAGGTTTGATCAGGTCGGACTTGTTGATGATGATCAGCGGTTCGGCCTGTGCCAGGTCGGCGGCCACAATGTATTTGTCTATCAGGAAATAGTCCAGAGAGGGTTCCAGGGCTGCCTCGATGATGACCAGGTCAATATTGGTGGCCAGTGGACGGCTCTTGTCGTTACCGTCGGCGCGCAACAGCACGGTACGGCGTGGCAGGATTGTTTCAATAACGCCGGCCGATTCGCCGGTTGGCTGCCATTCGATCTCGTCACCGCAGACTATTTGCGGCAAGCCGCGCCGTGCAACGCAGCGATAAATATCACCGCTGGCATCCTCGACCAGCTGGTTCTTTCCATAGTTGACAATGACAAGGCCGGCACGTGATGCATCTGCCCGGGTGCTTTTTGTAAGCTCAGACATTACTGCAGATGCCCGTTCCTGTGTGGAGTGGGGCAGATAAAGGGAGCAGGGCTGAAAGGCGCTTCCGTGGCCAATCGGGTGTTTTTATTGATGACACTTCGACTTTAATTGTCTGTCGGCAGCAGGGTATCGATCCTGGCACTACAGATGAAATCGTTCTCGGAAAGACCGCCGATCGAATGAGTGCTAAAGCGTACGTGGCAGCGATTGTAAGCAACTTCCAGATCAGGGTGATGGTCTTCAGCGTGAACAATCCAGGCTATTGCGTTCACAAAGGCCATGGTCTGGTAATAGTTACTGAATTTAAAGGTGCGGCTGATTTCCTTGCCGGACTCGTCGATTGCCCAGGCGCCGTGCAGATTCTGCAGCAGCTCGTCCGCCTGTTTGCGGCTAAATGGCTCACCTTCCCGGGGCGTGCAATGTTTACTGGTCAGGTCGCGAGCAGTCATGGTGTCACTTGAATTTGTAGAAACTCGTGTTGAGATATTCGGTGACGGCATCAACATCTTCCGGAAACCATGTCAGATTGAGGTTGGTTTCACAACGCTCTACCTGGTGTTTCAGTGCGTCAAGCGTAGTAACGCGCCGCTCCTCGCGGGTGTAGACGTTGTCATCGTGGCAACGCATGCAGTTCTGCTGTTGCAGGGTCTTGCCGTGATTGATGTCAATGGCGGGCAGGGTACTGCTGGCCATCACCAGGCCGGTCGTAATGAGTGTCAGTAATGACGTCTTCATGTGTGGTCTCCGTATCAGGTGGTGCTCATGTTAGCGGATATGTGTGATATCCGCACAGGTGCCGGTGGATGTGAATCGTGGAAGGCAGAATACAGGGGGTCGGGCGTCAGGGTGCTCGCGTTTTCACGGTACATCTTGACCAGGGCATGAATAAGGTCTGTGCCATTGGACTGTTGCACGGCATAGGCATCGGCTTCAAATTCGTGCTTGCGTGACAGCAGGGACATGAGCGGTTG
>DMKK01000062.1:4180-4891 GCA_003454335.1 Gammaproteobacteria bacterium
GCCCAGTCCGTGATAGAACCAGTCCTGTCCAGCCAGCCAGCCGAGCAGGGCAAGCGCTGCCAGGCTCAGGGCAAAGGTCGAGAGCAGGCGTTTCTGGATGTGCTTGAGCTTGAAATGTCCCAGTTCGTGCGCCAGCACCGCCTCGATCTCTTCCGGCTTCAGTGACTCCAGCAGGGTGTCAAAGAAAACAATGCGCTTGTTGCTGCCAACGCCGGTGAAATAGGCGTTGCCATGGCCGGAGCGTTTGGAGCCGTCCATCACGAAAATCCCCTTGCTGCGAAAACCGCATTTATCCATAAGGGCCTGGATGCGCTGTTTGAGTGCCTCGTTATCCAGTGGCGAGAACTTGTTAAACAGCGGCGCGATAATGGCCGGGTAGGCCCAGAACATGATCAGGCTGAATGCCATCCATACGATCCACACGTACAGCCACCACAGACCGCCGGAGGTTTCCATGATCCACAATGCCAGCGCAATCAGCGGCGCGCCGATGATGAGCAGCAGTGCGCCCTGTTTGAGCATGTCACCGAAAAATACGCCGATGGTGGAACGGTTAAAGCCAAACCGCTCTTCTACAACAAAGGTGTGATACAGGCTAAAGGGCAGGTCCAGCAGTGACATCAGCACCATGGCACTCAGCATGACGCCAATCCCGGTAACAATCGGGCTGAAATTTTCTGCCCGCCAGCTGTTGTCCAGCCATTCAAGTCC
>DMKK01000282.1:0-3893 GCA_003454335.1 Gammaproteobacteria bacterium
GGCTTTGGCTTCCTGCGTCGCTCTACCGCCTGCATTCATACAGGCGTCCCGGAGGAAGAGGGCGTTAACCGGGCAGCAGTGAAATCATTTTGTTAATAGCCTGGTTCTTGTGCATTATTGGCTACCGGAAAAAGGCAGGGAATGATTCTGCATACAGGGGCAAACGGGGGGCCGTAGAATGCTTTTTATTACGAACAGATATCCTCAGCAGGGTATAGAGACCAAAATAGGCCGGGATTTCGACTTTGATCTGGACGAAAATGCGGCCTCCAATTCGGTGTTTTTTTGCGAAAGAAAGAAAAAAGGCAATTATCAGGAAGTCGGGAGTGAGGCGTTCCTCAATCGCCTGAAACAAACCAGATACCGGCAGTTGCTGATCTATATTCACGGGTTTTCCAATATGCCCGAAGAAGTATTTTCCGGTGCCAGTGAGTTCCAGGCTTTATGCAATAAGAAGAAATCCGGAGAGGTGCTGGTTATACCTGTTATCTGGCCCTGTGATAATGACAAGGGTATTGTGAGTGACTATTGGGATGACCAGAAATCGGCAGATATGAGTGCATTTTCATATGCACGTGTGCTGGAAAAATTTATCAAGTGGAGAAATTCAGAAAAATTTAATCCGGAAAATGATCCCTGTTTGAAAAGAATGAATGTCCTGGCGCATTCGATGGGGAACAGGGTCTTGCGCGAGACACTGGCAACCTGGAACAAGTATGATCTGGCGAATGGCGTGCCACTCGTATTCCGCAACACATTTCTGGTGGCGGCAGACATCGTAAACGAGTCGCTGCAGGTCGGTGAGAGAGGCGAGCACATCTGCTATTCGGCAAGGAATGTGGTTGTTTATCACGCCTCTGATGACCTGGCGCTAAGGGCAAGCAAGGTTAGTAATCTGAAGAATAAAATAGCATCACGCAGACTGGGTCATACCGGACCGGAGGACATGGGGGTGGTGCCGACCAATGTGTATTCAGTTGACTGCGATGATGTTAATAATCGCTATGATAAAAAAGGGCACTCCTACTTTCGCTCGGGTACCAGGAAGGGGCAGCCAGGAAAAGTATTTGAACATATATTTGCTACCTTGCTGAAAGGCAGGGTTTATCCCGACGATGAATTCAGGAGGACCAGCATCGTCAGGAAATGAGCTGTAAGCAGCATTTAAATGCCGGGTAACGGAGTATAAACAGGCATGGGACTTAGCTTTACACGCAACCCCCGCAGGATTTACCAGCTCGTAGTCATCATCTGGTTGCTCCTGTTCGCGGCGGTAATATCGATGATTGTTGCGTTCGATATCCAGCGGGCAGCAGCGATCTTTAATGATCATGCGCATGATCACTTTCAGCAAGCCAATGACCGGGTGCATATCAATGAGTCGGTGCTGGAGGGTTTTGCCGCCATGATAAGCGCCACAAATGAGCTGGACAGGGCCCGTATTCGTGTTTATGCACGGCAGATGCTCAAGCAGTACCCGTATATCTTCAAGTTCGAAATCCTGGAAAAAGTAGCCAACGATAAACTGGAATCCTTCACTGAATATTATCGCCGGGCCTTTTATCCTGATTTCAGGGTAAAGGCATTCAGCTACGAATCGGACCGCCAGTGGCAGCCAGTCAAGAAAGTACCTTTCCATCTGCCGATTGTTTTTATGGAGCCATTTACACCGGAATTCAGCGAGGTGCTGGGGCTGGATATCGGCTCAAACGAGTTTCTTCTGCATTCGTTACAGCAGTCGGAACAGGAGGGGAGAGCGGTATCGACTGCGCCTTTTACCCTGGTTCAGGGGCACCTGGCTTACCTGCTCCAAAGGCCTGTTCCTGAACCCGGACATGGCGGGGTGTCTTCCTTTAATAGCAGTGGTGCACAAAGTGGATTTGCAGAGCTGGTGATACGGGCAGACACCTTGATGGAAGAAGGTGATGATGCATTACCGGGTACTCGTGGACTGTTATACAACCCGTTATTTGACCCATCGGACCCCCGGGGGCACTTGTCTGTACATGAGGAAGTCGAGAGCGGATGGCTGGTGTCAGCTTTGTTTCCCCGTCTGCATATAGCCAGATCACTGGATAGCGAAAGCCAGCCCTTTGTTTTACTGACTGAGCAGCAGCTGGGCTGGAGCATTATCAGCTGGGGAAAACTGGGGTTATCGTTGTTGATCGCCATACTCACGTTTATGGTGATGGTGATCTATGCGCGACTCTATTTTCGGAACGAAATGGAGCGTACCGAGATGACGGTCAGGCTGTTCCATCTGGCCAATCACGATGCACTCACCGGGCTGGCTAACCGTAACCTTCTTTATGACCGCCTGAGTCATGCCATTAAGCAAACTGCCCGACAGCAAGGGCAGTTGTCGATTCTGTTTCTGGATTTGGTGGATTTCAAGGAGGTAAACGATAGCTATGGGCATGATGCCGGTGATGGCGTACTGAAGCGTGTTGCCGAACGCTTGCGAGCCTGCGTGAGGGCGGGGGATACCATTGTACGACTGGGTGGCGATGAATTTGTCCTGGTGCTGGAAAATATCACCAGTCAGAAGGATGTTGACCATGTCGTGGAGAAAATCAAAATGGACTTTGAAGAGCCATTTGAAGTGGGTTCTCATGCGATAAAGCTGGGGATTAGCATCGGGACGGCTACCTACCCGCGGGATGGTACGGATATGGACGCACTGATCAGTCATGCAGACTCCTGTATGTACAGGGACAAGCGTTCCAGTGAATAGTCGGGGTCAAGGGTTCCTCTCCGGTTTGCCATCAATCCGGGTTGTACAAATATCCGGGATAAGACGGGGGCAGTACTTTGATGCAGGAATCAGATGGGGTAATATTCGCCCTCTGGCACAATCAGGCGTGCATGAATCGATGGCGGCAGGGTATGCCGGGACCGACCGGCAGCATCGAACGGGATTATTAATAAAGGGGTAGGCGGATATGCAAACTAGAGCACCTGGACAGGCATCTTTCTTCAGGATAAATACGATTTCCTTGCGCATGTTTCTTGGCGTGTCGCTGGCGCTCTCCGTCGGCGCCTGTACCATGAACGAGACCGGGCAGCGCACCGGGACAGGCGCGGCGATCGGTGCGGCGGCGGGCGCTCTTTTGGGCGGTAGCGAGGGCGCGATGATTGGTGCAGCGGTGGGCGCAGGTGGCGGTTATGTGGTCGATCAGCAAAAGAAGCGCGAGAGTACGGATGCCGAGAACCAGCGACTTCGTGAAGAAAACTACCGGTTACAACAGCAGCAACAGTAGGGAAGGTCACAGAGTGACATCCATACGAGACCGGCATAGATCCGGTACTGTAACAAGTAATATAAGCCAATTAACGATACGCCGGTAGCCCGGCGTCCGAAGGAGCAGAGTCATGAATATCAAGGGCTGGACAGGTATTGTAGGAGTCGCCGTGCTAACTGCAGGCTGGCTTGTGTCGGGACAACTGCGTGCCGAAACGGCGTCGAACGATGGCTATACGCTGGAGGATTTCAGGCTTCGTACCGCGGCTGATCTCGTGGATGTATGTACTCTTGAGGAAAGTCATCCCCATTACGAGACCGCCAGGGGATTCTGCTATGGCTTTTTTGAAGGCGCTGCAAACTATCACGACACTATTTCTGCGTCCCCCTCATACCGGAAAATTGTCTGCGCCCCCACGGAGACAACGCGTACGGATGCCGTCGAGGTCTTCGCCACCTACGTTCGCAGCAACCCGCAGTATGCTTCGGAAGCGCCAATCGACGCGATCTTCCGTGCGCTGGGCGCTAAATGGCCGTGTGAAGGATGATCGTTTCCCGGTTTCCACGGCCGGAATTTGAATAATAAATCGGCTCTGCCTTTTATCAAACAGTAGGATGTACTGAGCGCTGCGAAGCTTCCGCATCCTGCTCA
>DMKK01000282.1:3901-19333 GCA_003454335.1 Gammaproteobacteria bacterium
CGAAGCGCATCGATCGCGACAGATGCGCTTCGCAGGCTCAGCACATCCTGCGGACATCGCGGATTAATCGCGACACTATGTGCTTTGCCTGCAGCACATCCTTCTACGGGTTAGCTTCAACGCCGTCGGTGTAGGGTACGAATCTGCGTTGCACGCTTGCATCCAGCCGGGCTGCCATGGCATCAATGCGAGCGTAGTGTTGTTGCGTGAGTTGCTCTGTCAGGATGGCTTGTTGATCCGCCAGTACCTGCAGGATATCGGCGCGCATTTCCTCACGATTGAAAGCCTCATCGGTTTCTACAAGTATCTTGTCGACGCTCAGCCAGGTTATTGCACCCGCAGTAATGCCGCACAGTATGGCGATTGGCCCGGTCGGGGCACACAGTACAGTGCCGGCACCGGCTGACAGCAGCGAGGATGAACCTTTCTTTGCCAGTATCTTGGAGGCCAGTGTAGTCCCGCCCTTGATTGATGCCTTGGCTGTGAGCTTGCCGGTGATTGCGGCCATCGTCTTCGATGCCAGCACCTTGCCGGTCATGATGCCTGCGCCAATCCCGCTGGTGGCCGCGATGGATGCCTTGAACTTGTCACGATCCAGTTCCTTGAAGAGCGCCAGGCTGACCGGACCGGTTTCGCAGGGTGCAGCGTCCGCCGTGGCAGCAAGCGCCGGGGGGAGGTCGGCAAAATAACTGGCTGACTGTAGCACGATGTGACTGTTGAGCAGCACCAGTTGCCTGTCGAAATCGCTGCTGGCAAACAGGTGTTGTTCCAGTTGCTGCTGCATGGCTGCCGCTGTATCTGCAGCGAACGCGGTTGCCAGTCGCTGGTATTCGCCCACTACTGAGAAGTACCAGTCGAGATAATCGTCCACACCGGCGCGGATGTCGATGAAGATGCGCTCGAGTCCCCGGGTGATGGCTGAATCGGCTTCATTATTGGCCTGTACGCGTGTGGTCTCGATGTCCGCATCGAGTTGCGCCTGCAGTTGTGTACGCATAGCGGGGTTCGGTATGCAGGGATTAAACCGTTGCGCGGTAGCTTCGACATCGTTCGCGAAGCTGGCAGGGTCAAGCTCTCCCAGTTTGACGGATGCATAGTAAAACGGCGCTGCCAGCAACAGGATGGTCAGCAGGAAGGTGCGCGAAAAGGTGCTGCCTGTTGCACGGTTGCCTGCTCGCTGCACCCGCTTTTCAATAAAGATGTCGATACCGAGCAACAGCGTGGTAAACAGGTAGGCAACCGTTGCAGCACGCAGCAGGAAGAAGGCCCAGCCGGCCAGTTGTGCGGCCACATCCGGCAGGCCGGGTATAACGAGCAACGACAGGTGCCATGAGAGCGCTTCAATGGCTGCCAGCACGCCGCCGCTAATACCCCACAGGATGCAGTCGGCATTATCATTGACTGCGTTGAACGCCTGTACCGCTACCTGGTGCCATGCCATTTGCCGGGTGTCGGCTGTGCCGACAATGGCAAAGTCCAGCCACATGATGGCACCGGTGAGGATTGCGGTGTTGATCAGGATCAGGGGCCAGTGCCGGGCAACCGTGCTTTGGTGCTGTGCAGACACCGGTCCCGAGAGGCCCCTGGTGACAGGTTGAATGATCAGGGCCAGCAGCAGTGCATCGAGTGCCAGTGCATAACCATGCGTTGCAGACATCGGTGCTACCAGTGACAGCAGTAACCATGCCAGTAGCAGCGCGGCCAGGGTTTGCACGGCCTTGATGAATGTCCCCTTCCACAGCATTGGCCGGAGACGGCTGCCCGGGGGCATGACCCCTGCCACTACCAGCCGCCGGTGAAACAGGCGGTACTCGGTACGATGCAGCCAGATGGGCCACGCCAGCAGTCCGGCCAGGATGAATACGCCCCAGCAGGGTATGGCTTCGACAAGGGTGGTTGCGAGCAACAATGCGCCGCTCATCAGGGGCAACACCATGATACGCAGGGCCAGCAATCGCAGGTGACCGGTGGGTGGTTCGTTATTCAGGGACATGCGGAGGCATTGACACATGCTTGTTACGGGTGTCCATGTGCAGGAAGTTACCAGATATTCCCTGTCAAAGCTGTAAGCAACGCCGCATGTTGCAAGGACTGACTTGTTCCGCCTGGGCCTGTGATCCTCTATGGGGAATAGTTACGAGTAAAATTTGCTATCCTAGGGTAACTATGATGCGACGAGGATGACCAGGGACTGTGGAAACCGCTGCACACCAGGATGGCCTGTACCTGCTTTTGATCAGTGTGCATGGCCTGATCAGGGGGCATGACCTTGAACTGGGTAGTGATGCCGATACCGGGGGGCAGACCCGATACGTGGTGGAACTCGCCCGTGCACTGGGGCAATGCGCGCAGGTCGCGCACGTTGACCTGCTCACACGCCGCATCGTTGATGATCAGATCAGTGACGATTACTGGCTTTCCCTGGAATCACTGGAGGAGAAGGTGCAGATCGTGCGCCTGGATGCCGGCCCCGATGAGTATATCGTCAAGGAGCAATTGTGGGATTACCTTGACAGCTTTGCCGACCGGGCCCTGGAATACGTGCGTGAACTGGGCAGGAATCCACATCTGATCCACTCTCACTACGCCGATGCCGGTTATGTCGGCACGCGCATGGCGAATATGCTCGGGGTGCCGCTGGTGTATACCGGGCATTCACTGGGGCGGGTCAAGCGACGACGCCTGCTGGCGCGCGGGCTGAAGCGCGATGTGATCGAGGAACGCTACAATATGTCGCGGCGTATCAATGCCGAGGAAGACACGCTGGGTGCGGCCGAGCTGGTGATCACCAGTACCCACCAGGAAATCAAGGAACAATACGAGCTGTATGATTATTACCAGCCACACAGCATGCGCGTCATACCGCCCGGTACCGACTTGCAATGTTTTTACCCGCCGGATGGCTGCGAATATGACAGCGAGATCTTTCAGGGGATTGCGCGTTTCCTGAATCAGCCGGACAAGCCGATGATCCTGGCGCTGTCGCGGCCGGATGCGCGCAAAAATATTGCGACCCTGGTGGACGCCTACGGGGAATCTGCCGAACTGCAGCAAGTGGCCAACCTGGTCATTATCGCGGGAAACAGGGTTGATGTAGCAGATATGGAAGAGGGGGTGCAGGATGTTCTGACCGATATTTTCCTGCGCATCGACAAGTATGACCTGTACGGCAAGGTGGCTTATCCCAAGCATCACCGGGCCGATGACGTGCCCGTTATCTACCGACTGGCCGCTGCCTCCCGTGGTGTGTTTATCAATCCGGCGCTGACCGAACCCTTCGGGCTGACCCTGATCGAGGCGGCGGCCAGTGGTTTGCCGATCGTTGCAACCGAGGATGGCGGCCCGGTCGACATCATCGGCAATTGCAATAACGGCCTGCTGGTAGACCCGCTGGATACGGAGCAGATCGCCAGCCAGCTGCTCAATGTCCTGGGTGATGTGCCCGCCTGGCAGGCGTACGTCAACAACGGGCTTGCCGGGGTGCGCCGGCATTATTCCTGGACGGCGCATGCAGAGACCTATTTACAGGCCATCGCACCGCTGCTGGAGCGTGGTGAGCCGGTCGCGCGGCGCCTGTTGCCACAGCGTTCACGCATGTATCACGACCGCACCATCATTACCGATCTCGATCAGAATCTGCTGGGTGACCCGGAATCGCTGGCCGATTTCGTCGATGTTATCAAGGCGAATCGCAAGTGCACTACCTTTGCCGTTGCGACCGGGCGGCGTCTCGATGATGCCCTGCGAGTTCTCCGGCGCTACGGCATACCACAGCCCGATCTGCTGATTACCTCGCTGGGTACCGAGATCCATTATGCGCCACGACTGACTGCCGATACCGGCTGGTTACGGCATATCGATCATTACTGGAACCCCAAGGCGGTGCGCCGCATCCTCGCCGAGGTTCCTGGTCTCGAATTGCAGCCGCGCAAGGAACAAAGCCGCTTCAAGATCAGTTATTACATCGATCCGGCCAAGGCGCCGGATGTCGATGAAATTAACAGCCTGCTGCACCGCAACGAACAGGCCGTCAACGTGATCTATTCCTTTGGCCAGTTCCTCGATATCGTGCCGGTGCGCGCCTCCAAGGGGTTTGCATTGCGCTGGTTTGTTGATCAGTGGGATATTTCCCTGGACCATGTGCTCGCGGCTGGCGGTTCCGGCGCCGATGAAGACATGATGCGCGGTAATACCCTGGCAGTGGTGGTCTCCAACCGGCATCACGAGGAGTTGTCGGAACTCACTGATGTCGAGCACATTTACTACGCGCGCCAGCCCTATGCGGCCGGTATTCTGGAGGCTATCAAGCACTACAAGTTTCTTGATACCTGTGGTGTGATGCCGGAATGAGTGTGCGTCTGTTGCTTTGCACTGACCTGGACCGGACGCTGTTGCCCAACGGTGAGCAGCCGGAATCGCCGCAGGCCCGTGCGCTGTTTGCCCGGCTGGCCGCGCGACCCGGTGTCACGCTGGTCTATGTCACCGGCCGTCACCGTGCACTGGTGCAGACGGCGCTGGATGAATACCAGCTGCCACGGCCGGCGCACGTGATCACCGATGTGGGTACCCGTATCTATGACGTCGGTCCCGTTGCGTGGTACCACAATCCTGACTGGCAGGCCGAGATTGCTGCTGACTGGGCAGGGGTCACCCATGCGCAACTGGTGGAGCTGTTTGCCGGGATGACGCAGCTGGAGTTGCAGGAGCCCGACAGGCAGAATGACTTCAAACTCAGTTATTACCTGCCGCTGGAGGTCGACCGGCCGGCGCTCATGGAACGCATGCAGGCACTGCTGCAGGATCGCGGTGTGCGCGCCAGCCTGATCTGGAGCATCGATGACCTGCAGCAGGTCGGGTTGCTTGATGTGTTACCAGCGGGGGCTACGAAATTGCACGCGCTTGATTTTCTTCGCACCCGGCTGGGCTTCAGTCTTGCCGAGACCCTGTTTGCCGGTGACAGTGGCAACGACCTGCCGGTGCTGGCGAGCAATATCCCGGCGGTGCTGGTGGCCAATGCCAGCGAGGTGGTGAGAGCTGATGCATTGCAACAGGCTGCGTCACTGGGGCACCGGGCCGCACTGTACCTGGCGTGCGGCGGCTTTCTGGGTATGAACGGTAATTACAGTGCCGGGATTATCGAAGGGCTGGCGCATTTCCTGCCGGCGTCCCTGGACTTTCTGAAACAGGAACAAGGCCATGACTGATATGAGAAATGCATGCCCGGTGGTGTTCGGCGAGGTCCTGTTTGACCGCTTTCCCGACGGACGCGCCGTGCTGGGGGGCGCCCCTTTTAACGTGGCCTGGCACCTGCAGGCATTTGGCAGGGCGCCGCTGATGATCTCCCGGGTCGGCAATGATGCGCTGGGGCGCAACATCCGGCAGGCAATGGAAGGCTGGTCAATGGCGCTGCGTGGCTTGCAGCTCGACAGCCAGCATCCTACCGGCACCGTGGATGTAAGTATTCACGCGGGCGAACCGGCCTATGATATCGTCGATCAGCGTGCCTATGATTTTATCGATGCGACACAGCTACCACCCTTGCCTGAGTCCAGCGTGCTTTATCATGGCAGCCTCGCCCTGCGTAACCCGGTCTCGCGGCAGGCACTGGAGACGCTACGCCAGCACAGTGGTATGGCGTTGTTTGTCGATGTTAATTTACGCGCACCCTGGTGGCAGCGTGATGCCGTGCTCGCCATGCTGCAACAGGCCCGCTGGGCCAAGTTGAATGCCGAGGAGCTTGCCTGTCTGTGTCCGGAAGAGGACAGTCTGGAGGCGCGCGCACGTTTCCTGCTGGCAGACTGTGAGCTTGAGTGGCTGGTGGTGACGCTGGGTGGTGCCGGTGCTCAAGTATTCATGGCTGCTGCAGACACCCTGAGTATTGTCCCGACACAGAGCGCGCCGGTCGCCGCTACTGCCGATACTGTTGGCGCCGGTGATGCCTTTGCCAGTGTTCTGCTGCTTGGTCTGCTACTGGACTGGCCCATGCAGCAGACCTTGCAACGTGCCCAGACATTTGCCTCGGCCATTGTCGGCGTGCGCGGTGCCACGGTGTCCGATGCCGGTTTCTACCAACGAATTTGTGCGGATTGGGAGCTTTTATGAGGTTGAACGGCGGTTATCTGGAATCCCTGCAGGCGTACCTGAAGCAGAAACGTCAACATGCCCATCGTGTGATACACCGCTTTCGTGAACAGGATCAGGCATTCCTGTTGCGCAGCGAACTGCAGTCCATGTTCCGTGAATTGTGCGCCGAACCCGAGGGTGAGTTGCTGCTGAATTCCCCCATGCAGCAAATGATTGACTGGGCGCAGGAAGGTGCGCTGGACAATACCTATTGTTACCTGGCCCTGCGTACGCGTGTTGCACGCTGGAGTTATATCCGTTTTCAGCTGGACACGCTCGACGTGGAGGAGCTGGATGTCTCCAGTTACCTGGAGGCGCGCGAACGTCTGGTCAATGGTGCGGGCAGACTTGAAAACCGGCATGTACTGGAGCTGGACCTCGGTCCATTCTCGCGCGAGTTTCCGAAATTACAGGAGGCGCATTCCATTGGCCGGGGTATGGAGTTTCTCAACCGGCGCCTGTCGAGCCAGTTATTCGAGGACCTGGGCAAGGGTGACCGGCGTCTGCTGGAATTTCTGCGTGTACATCAGTATCGCGAGCAGCAGTTGATGCTGAACGAGGGTATCGATGATGTTCAGGGGCTGCGCAGTGCGCTGCGCACTGCCAGTGATTATCTCGGGACACACTCCGAAGATGCCGGCTGGGAGACGGTCGGGCACCAGTTACGGGTGCTTGGCTTCGAGCCGGGCTGGGGGCGTACGACCCGCGCCATGCTGGAAAACATACACCTGTTACTGGATATTCTCGAGGCCCCGTCACCCGGTAACCTGGAACGTTTCCTGTCACGGGTGCCGATGATCTTCTCGATTGCGATTATCTCGCCGCATGGCTGGTTCGGTCAGGCGGGCGTGCTGGGACGACCGGATACCGGTGGCCAGGTGGTGTATATCCTTGACCAGGTGCGTGCGCTGGAACGTGAGATGCGCCAGTGTATTTATGATCAGGGGCTCGACATGGAGCCGCAGGTGGTAGTGGTCACGCGCCTGATTCCGGATGCTGAGGGTACCTCCTGCGACCAGCGTATCGAAGCCATCGCCGGGACCCACAATGCCAGGATCCTGCGGGTACCGTTTCATGCTGACAACGGCGTGGTGCCGCAATGGATTTCGCGTTTTGAGATCTGGCCCTACCTGGAGCGCTTTTCCTTTGAGTCGGAGCGCGAAATTCTGGCCGAACTGGGTGGGCGTCCGGACCTGCTGATTGGTAACTATTCAGATGGTAATCTGGTTGCGGCGCTGATTTCACAGCGACTCAAGGTTACCCAGTGCAACATTGCGCACGCGCTGGAAAAGACCAAGTACCTGTACTCCGATCTTTACTGGCGAGCGAATGACAAGCAGTATCATTTTTCCGCGCAGTTTACTGCTGATTTGATAGCGATGAATACCGCGGACTTTATTATTACCTCGACCTACCAGGAGATCGCCGGTACTGCCGAAGGCGTCGGGCAGTACGAGGCGCATATGGCGTTCACCATGCCGGGGCTTTATCGCGTGGTCAACGGCGTGGATGTTTTTGATCCCAAGTTCAATATTGTCTCACCCGGCGCAGATGCCGAGGTGTATTTTCCTGCCAGCGCCGGCGAGCGCCGGCTGACCCATCTGCACGATGAGATCAATGGCATGATCTTCGGTCGCGAGATGGCGGGAGACATTCGTGGTGTGCTGCAGACGGTCGACAAGCCGCTGCTGTTCAGTATGGCGCGCATGGACCGGATCAAGAATCTCAATGGACTGGTTGAATGGTATGGCGCCAACACGCAGCTGCGTGCGCTGACCAACCTGCTGATCGTTTCGGGCCATGTTGATCCCGGGCTCTCCGGCGATGCCGAGGAGCGCGCGGAAATCCAGCGCATGCACCGCCTGATGGACGAATATCAACTCGACGGTCAGGTGCGCTGGCTGGGCCGGCACCTGGACAAGAGTCTGGCCGGTGAACTCTATCGGGTAGTTGCAGACCGCCGCGGTGCATTTGTGCAACCGGCCCTGTTCGAGGCCTTTGGTCTGACTGTTATCGAGGCGATGAGCAGCGGCTTGCCGACCTTTGCTACCCTGTTTGGTGGTCCGATGGAAATCATCGAGGATGGTGTGTCAGGTTTTCACGTTGACCCGAATGAGGGTGAGCATGCGGCGCAGCAACTGGTGGACTTTTTTCAGCGCTGCAGCAACGACCCGGAGGAGTGGGAGCGCATTTCGCAGGGTGGATTGCAGCGCGTGGAAGCGCGCTACACCTGGAAACGCTATGCCGAGCAACTCATGACCCTGTCCAAGGTTTACGGATTCTGGCGTTATGTCACCGGCCTTGAACGTGCCGAAACCCAGCGTTACCTGGAAATGTTCTATGCCCTGCAATTCCGGCCGCTGGCGGAGCGGATCCGCAACTGACCCGTGAGTTTTCGCGCTACCCGGGTGTGCTACCGGAGCATCCTTAATCAGGTTTGGCCCCAGCAGATCAGTCTGTGCCCGGGCAGCCTCCCGGTGCTTTTTTGTTGCGATTTTTTCTGAGACGGAAGCCAGGAGTCTTACCTGTTGCGGGCAAAAAGCGGGAAAGGTAGGTGGTTTCCACAATAGACAGAAAATATGTGGTATGATAACGCATCAATTTAGTGGTGGCTGTACGCAGTTTGACTGATCGATGCTGACCCAGGATACAAAGAAGTAACTTAACCTCTCCGTAAGATGGCCGCTTGGCCATCGTTTCTATGGCGGCTTTTAGCCGCCATTTTTTTACCCTGTCCTGTTCTGGCGGGTCTCGAATCTTCATCGTATCCTCGGAAAAATCCACCTGCCTGTACCAGGGGACAATATACGGGGACAGTATTTCTCATTAAATTATTAAGTAGTGGCGGTTGTTTTCTCCGTAAATCCAGCCACTTCTTGCGCCCCGGTACCTCCCTTGCCGGGGCGTTCCTTTGTGGGTTGTATGGCCGGTTCCGGCTGAATGTGGGCATCAAAGAGTCTGCCAGTCTTAAAAATTAATGATGCGCCATAAATAATTGTGATCAACTCACTAAGTAAAAAGTAAAAAAATCAGTGCATAACCGGTTTGTGGTTATTCGTTGCGAATTGGAATCATTTTTACCAGCCAATGCTGGTTATGGTTGAGGTTCGGTATTTCATGTATGTTCGGGGGGCATCTATAACGGGAAAAGGGGAAAACAATGGCTTTAATAAGAAGCATGAATGTTGAACCTGAAATCTTCAAAAAAACACAATGCGATATGAAGTACGCATGTTTGTCAGGGAGGGCCGTGTGTAATGTGGAGCCGTACCTGGAAAGGGATGTGCAGTTTCTCAGGTGTATGGACGAGCGGTCGTGCACATTCAAGAAGAATCATCATGGATGGCTTATCTGCACCTGTCCGGTCAATATAGCTTCGTTCAATCTCAACTGATTAATGACCAGCAGAGAAGTCCCGCGGGCTTCTCTGTTCAGGGGTATGCCCGTTACGGCATGCCAGGGTCAGCGTCTGGTGTCTTCAGCAAGTCCCTCCACGCAAGGGCCGGGTTCGTTTTTGGATCAAGGGACTAATTTCTGGTTGATCTGGATCGGTGTCACCTTGGTGTTTGCATAAAGCCCGGAGGCGTTTCTAGATTGCAAACAATTATCTCCTGTACCATTATCTGCACCTGTAATTTTGTACATTAAGGAGAACATGATGAGTTGCGAAGGTGTCTGGAGTGTTGAAATTAAAGGCCCGTATGGTTGGGAGCGCATTGCCACGGCTTTCATGAAAGATGGAAAATACCAGGGAGCCAGTGCCAGCCACTACTCGGTGGGATGTTACAAGGAAGACGGCGATAATCTGGAGATATCGATCGCCACAACACAGTTTGCTGATGTGCGCACCATATTTGGAACAAAATACGCGGATAAGTTGCAGATCACATACCGGTGCGAGATCAAGAAAAACAAAATTACCGGCACGGGTAAAGCGAAAGGGATCAAGAAACACGAGATCCAGGTTCGCTTTACCCGGCTTGACAGTCTCTAATAGCCAGTAATCAGTCAATCTCTAGGTAATTCCCCTTATATCTACCCTGTAAATATTTTGCTAGCTTCTGTTGTCTGCGGCGAATTCTGACTTCGCACAAGCAATATCCATTTTGTGATTTCTGTACAGGTGGCCTTCGGGCTGCCTCTTTTTTCACGAAGGACAACTAAAAAATGACAAAAAGAAATAAGGGGCAAGAAGCATGCTGAAAAGAAGAAAGATTCAACGCCGCCGCTACAAGGCGCACACCTGTTTTCCTGCGATCGATCATCGGGGTGATATCATCATGTCCGAGCGTCGCCATCTCTCCACCAGGCGGGGATATGATATTTCTGTTATTGACGTCGATTTTTCCGGCGACCTCTTCGAGACCAGCGAACAGGTGTAATCAGGGGTAATATTATCAATGCCGGGGCGTTGATGAGATGCTCCGGATGTATCCCGCATGATCGTTCCCTGTAAGCACGAGTCGCGGCGGGTGAATAGCTGATCAATAATCGTGGACTTGCGGGATGAGGGCGTTTAGTCTCTCGATCCCATGGAGTTTGATAACGGTATTTTGCAGTTCAGCGCCTTTTTCTCGGTGACGCTGGGTATTATCGTGCTATTTGTCGGCAAGCGGATTAACGATGCCGTCGGCTTTCTCAGGGAATTCAGTATTCCGGAACCGGTTACCGGCGGGTTGATAGCTACCCTGCTGGTTGCCTTGCTGTACTTTGCCAGCAGCATCGAGATTCACTTTGACCTGGCCGCGCGGGACGTCCTGCTGGTTTACTTCTTCACCACCATCGGTATCAATTCCAGCCTGAAAGACCTGTTGTCGGGCGGGAAACCGCTGGTGATCCTGCTTACGATCACTATTGCCTATATGTTCCTGCAGAACCTGACCGGCATCACGGTGGCCTCGCTGTTTGATCAGCCCGCAGCGGTCGGCATGCTCGGTGGTACCGTTTCCCTGATTGGCGGGCACGGGACGGCCATTGCCTGGTCACCGAGAATCGCAGAGGACTACGGGGTTGGCAATGCCATGGAGATTGGTATCGCCTGTGCCACTTTCGGCCTTATCCTTGCCAGTTTGATGGGTGGCCCCATTGCGAAATTCCTCATTACGAAGCACAAACTGGAACCATCGTCGGCACCGGCAGATCCGCTGGATGTAGGGGTGCCGGACGAACAAAAGGGCAAACAGGGGATTGGCTACCTGGATTTTCTGGATGCCATTCTTGCTATCCATATAAGTGCCATTTTCGGTATGCTGCTCAACGCCGAACTGGAAGATCTTGGACTTAAACTGCCGCTGTTTGTAACCTGCCTGTTCGCCGCTATTCTTATCACCAATCTGATCCCGAAATCCTTTCCGCGATTTTCCGGCACGGCCTGGCCCAGTCGCACACCGGCCATTGCCCTGATTGCCGACGTGTCTCTGGGGACCTTTCTGGCGATGTCGCTGATGAGCATGCAACTGTGGACGCTGGTGGATCTTGCCGGTCCTATCCTTACTATCATCGGCGCCCAGTTCCTGATTGCGGTTAGCGTGACCCTGTTTGTGGTCTTCCCCCTGATGGGACGCAGTTACGATGCTGCTGTCGTCTGCGCCGGGTTCGGCGGGATATCACTGGGCTCGACTCCCACCGCCATGGCGAACATGTCGGCAGTGGCGCAACGTTATGGTGCTTCACACCTGGCGTTTATTATTGTCCCGCTGGTGTGTGCGTTTTTTATCGACCTGGTTAATGCAGTGCTTATTCCTTTCTTCCTGGCGAACTTCTAGTGTTCCTTTGGTGAGGTTTCGGCACAATCTTGCAGAAGCGCCGTTACCGGCACGAATCGCGGCGGGGACGCCGCTCCTACAGGACCGATCCGGTGATTTATGCGCAGGTACAACAATTGTTGTAGGAGCGGCGTCCCCGCCGCGATTCGCGGCTGGAAGCTGCTCCCGCTTAATCTGATTTGTCTTGGTCATGGAGAAGGTGGCTGGAACTCGCATAAGAAGCAGCATTGCCTCAATATTGTTGCTCACGGCACAGGTCGCGTGTGCAACCCCCGAATATATCCAGAGTGAACAGACCGCATCAGGCAGCGTTCACGAAGCTGTTGAGTCAACCGAGCATGCCTTCAAACTGCCCACACCGGTCCAGGTGTTTTCACGTCTGGGGGATGTCTTCCGCGAGGGCGCGCTGGACCTGCAACTGCGTAACTATTACTTCAACCGGGTTCGCGATGACAACCCGAACCTCGAGACCTGGGCGCAGGGTGGTGTGCTCAGCTATGCAACCCCCTCGTGGAAAAACCGTCTGCGTCTTGGCGCTACCCTTTACACCTCGCAGAAACTCTATGGCCCCAAAGACAAGGACGGCGCCAAGCTGCTCAAACCCGGGCAGGATAGTTTCAGTGTGCCCGGCGAGGCTTACCTTGACGCACGTCTGTACGGAAATTTGTCCTTAAGGGCCTACCGGCAGAAGTTTTCATTACCCTATTTAAACGCTAATGACAGCCGCATGGTGCCCAATACCTTCGAGTCGGTCTCGCTGTTCGATTCCTCGGGAGAAAGGTTTGTCTATGGACTTGCGCATACCTGGCGCATGAAAAAGCGCGATGCCACCCGTTTTGTCAGCATGACGGACGCGGCCGGCATCGATGGTCCCGATCGGGGGGTATCCACGGCCGCGGCCCGTTATACCTTTTCCAATGGTGCCAATGTGGGCCTGACAAACCATTACGGCCATGACTTCATGAATATCTTCTACACCGAGCTCAACTCGCGTGCCAGGCCGATGCTGGGGCTCGGTCTGCACTTTTCAGGGCAGTTCACCAGTCAGAACTCGGTGGGTGACGAACTGGGCGGGAATTTTGGTACTCGCACCTGGGGTGCCAAGGTGGCGGCCAGTTATGATGGCATGGTGCTGAACCTGGCGCATACTTCTACGGACAGCAATACCGGGATCCAGAGTAACTGGGGGGGTAAGCCGAGCTACCTGTCGATTATGGTCAAGGATTTTGACCGCGCCGGTGAAGATGCCTGGCTGGTCGGGCTGTCAACCGATTTCCGCTTTTGGGGGGAGAACGCCTTCAGTGCCTTCATAAACTACGCCTGGAGCGATACACCGGATGACGGCAGTAATGCCAGCCCGGACCAGTCCGAGTTTGATTTGACCTTTGACTACAAACCGGAATCGGGGCTAGTCAAGGGTCTGTGGTTCAGGCTGCGTGGCGCCTTTGTGGATCA
Organism: Gammaproteobacteria bacterium; assembly: GCA_003454335.1. GTDB lineage: Bacteria > Pseudomonadota > Gammaproteobacteria > UBA9214 > UBA9214 > UBA9214. The sequence goes on from DMKK01000282.1 coordinate 17,245, forward strand.
GGATGGCAGCGGTAGCACCGACCTGAAGGACATCCGTTTTATTGCCAACTATGATTTTTCAATTCTATAGATTTTGGGGTGAATTCCCATAACACTTTGAATATTTAGGTAAATGTGCCAGTATCAGGACGGTATGCCTGCTATTTGTTGCTGGACTTCAAATCATGCTGGTGGGTAAGATTATAAAAAGGGATAAAAATAAGAAACAGTAGGAGAAGTTCCATGTACAAGATTCTCGGATCATTCCTGATCGTTCTCACTCTGCTGGCCGGATGTGGCAGTGGCAGTGGCGGCGGTGGTGGCGGTGGTAATAACAATATTCAAGCGGTGTCAGCCACGAATGCTGATTTGTCTGACCTGGCCCTGTCCGCGGGTCCACTGGATCAGGCATTCCAGGCTGACCAGACCAGTTATACGGCAACGGTGGGTTTTCTGAACACTGTTACGACGGTCACGCCGACAACAGACGATGTCAATGCCACTGTAACAGTCAATGGGGCGGTGGTTATTTCCGGAACAGCCAGCGGCGCAATCTCGCTTGACGAAGGTTCCAATACAATCACGGTTATTGTTACCGCCGAAGATGGCACCACAACCAAAACCTATACGGTCGAAGTCACGCGCCAAACGGCTGACAGTTTTGCACAACAGGCCTATCTCAAGGCCATCAATGCCGATGCAAGTGATCTGTTCGGGTTCTCGGTTGCGGTTTCGGGTGACACCCTCGCGGTCGGGGCCGTTGGCGAAGGCGGTGCAGATAACAGTCAACCCGATGCCGGTGCGGTCTATGTGTTTAGCCGTGACAACAACGGGGTGTGGCGCCAGCAGGACTTGCTCCGGGCCTTAAACGCCGGCGCCAGAGATCAATTCGGATTCTCGGTCGCGCTCTCGGGAGATACCCTTGCGGTCGGGGCCGTCGGCGAGAGTGGTGCTGATAACAGAAAATCTGATGCCGGTGCAGTCTATGTATTTGGCCGTGACAATAGCGGAGAATGGCATCAGCAGGGTTTTCTCAGGGCCTTCAATGCCGATGCGGGTGATTTGTTCGGAGGAGCGGTTGCGCTCTCGGGTGATACTCTCGTGGTTGGTGCGGCCGGCGAAGGTGGTGCGGACAACCGTACCCCCGATGCCGGTGCAGTCTATGTGTTTAGTCGCGACAACAACGGCAGATGGCGCCAGCAGGATTTCATCAGGGCCTTTAATGGCGATACCCGGGATCAGTTCGGATTCTCGGTTGCACTCTCGTCTGACACTCTTGCTGTCGGGGCGGTTGGCGAAGGCCGTGCTGACAACAGTAAACCCGATGCCGGTGCCGTCTATGTGTATACCCGAGACAATAACGGGTTGTGGCGCCAGCAGGACTTTCTCAGGGCCTTTAATGCGGATGCCGGTGATCTGTTCGGGGGGGCGATTGCGCTCGCGGGTGACACCCTGGCTGTCGGGGCGGTTGGGAAGGGTAGTGCTGACAACAGCAAACCTGATGCCGGTGCGGTCTACGTGTTTAGCCGTGACAATAACGGGTTGTGGCGCCAGCAGGATTTTCTCAGGGCCTTTAATGCGGATGCCGGTGATTTGTTCGGAGGGGCGGTTGCACTCTCGGGTGATACCCTCGCGGTCGGAGCGGTCGGCAACAATGGTGTTGGCAATCTGGAGCCTGGCGCTGGTGCAGTCTATGTGTTTTTCCGCGGCGACAGAGTGTGGCGCCAGCAGATCATCCTCAAGGCCTTCAATGCCGAAGCAGGTGATCTGTTTGGAGGGGCGGTTGCGCTCTCGGGTGATACCCTCGCAGTTGGAGCAGTCGGCGAAGGCGGTATTGACCACGGTGAACCTGATGCCGGTGCGGTGTACGTGTTTAAATAGGGGAAGCAGTTAAGGGTTATATGAAAGATGTCTTTATCTTTTCTGTGTCCGGCACGAGTCTTGAAACAAGCCCGGCGAGTCGGGGTCAGGATCCTGTTTTGTCCGTGAGCAGCGCATGGCCTGCTTTTCTTTCTGTATAATGATGTACAGCATGACATGGGTCCGCTGGATAAAGAAAGGTTCCTTCTCCCTCCGGAAGAAGGTCAGGATGGGGGATATAAATCAAGGA
>DMKK01000119.1:0-2678 GCA_003454335.1 Gammaproteobacteria bacterium
CGAACAATTCCGACTCCAGCAGGTCCCGGGGAATTGCCGCCATGTTAAGGGCAACAAACGGGTTGGCAGCACGTGCGCTGTGGCGGTGCAATGCCAGGGCCACGAGTTCTTTACCGGTGCCCGATTCACCGTTGATCAGTACCGTGGCATTGGAGTTGGACAGGCGACCAATGGCACGAAACACTTCCTGCATTGCCGGTGCCTTGCCGATAATTTCCGGCACACTCTGCTCCTGCTGCTGGACTTTTTCTGCCGGCTGTTGCGCGCGCACTTCCAGTGCGCGATTGACCAGCGCAATGGCCTCGTCAACATCAAAGGGCTTGGGCAGGTATTCAAACGCCCCGCCCTTGTAGGCTGAAACGGCGCTGTCCAGATCGGAATGTGCCGTCATGATGATCACCGGCAAGTCAGGATACTGCGTATTGATCAACTCCAGCAGCTCCAGACCATCCATACCGGGCATGCGAATATCGGTAACAATGACAGCCGGTTCCTGCTTGTTAATAGCCGTCAGTGCAGTGTCTGCAGAATCATAGTCGTTCACCTGCAGTCCGGCATTACTCAGCGCCTTGTGCAGCACCCAGCGGATCGAACTGTCATCATCAATGACGCAAATTGTATCGTTATGACTCATGTTTTCCTTTTAATGGCAGCAATATGGTGAATACAGTTTCACCGGGCTCACTGCTGCATTCAATCAGTCCCTGATGGCGGCTGATCAATGCCTGTGCGATAGACAAACCCAGTCCGGTACCATCACTGCGGCCGGTAATCATCGGGTAAAAAATCTGTTTGCGCAGCACTTCGTCAATGCCCGGGCCATTGTCGGTAATGTCGATACGCGCAACCAGGCGGTGCTTGCGGATACCGATATTAAAGTTACGTTGTATGCGGGTACGCACGGTAATATCGCCGTCATTCCCGAGCGCCTGTGCGGCATTGCGCATGATGTTAAGCACCGCCTGCATCAGCAGATCCGGATCTGCCTGCAAGTCCGGCAGGCTGGGGTCATAATCATGGTGGAAACGCAGCTTGCCGCCCGCTTCGGCCTGTACCAGGCCACGCACCCGTTCGAGCACCTCGTGAATATTAACCGCCTGTATCTTTGGCAGGCTGTTTGGCCCCAGCATGCTGTCCATCAACGCCCGCAAACGATCTGCCTCACCAATAATGATCTGTGTGTATTCCCGCAACTCATCATCCTTGATTTCCCGCTCCAGCAGCTGTGCTGCACCGCGCAAGCCACCCAGCGGGTTTTTAATTTCATGCGCAAGTCCACGCACCAGTTCATGCGTAGCCTGCTGCTGTGTTATCAGGTGCTCCTCCTGCTCGATACGCAGTTGATAATCAATCTGGCGTAATTCCACCAGCACACACGGCTGTCCATCGTCATCAGTAATGGATGTGAACGTGCAATTCACACGCAGCTTGGGGGCATCAGGCAATTCGAGCAGACAGCCCCGGTGTGACAGCACCTGTTCGGAGGCAAGAGCAGCGGCCAGTTGATCGGCTAACACTTCAGCATTTTTTACCAGTTCACGAACCGAACGGCCGCAAGCGTGCCGTGCACTGTGAGCCAGCATGACTTCACCGGCATGGTTAAGGTAGGTCAGCTGCATGCGGGAATCAAACACCAGCACCGCCGTACCCATGTTCTCGAGTAACCGCGCCGCAACCGCTTCAGAATGCACATTTTCTCCCGTCATCAAAAATGATGATGCAAAAATCAAACCAATGTCACCTGGCTTACACGTTTTTGTAACAAAATCATTAACCGAATAATAATCAGCAGGATACGATCAACTGGCGTGCCATGCCCGGCACTGTGTATCGGTACACCTGATGGTAAGCATTATAGCTTGATTCACAAGTGCGCACCAATATGGTGCGCAGGCTACTGACAGAAATATTCTATCTGGTTGATGGGCGGGGTGTGGGACGGGGCCGGTTCGGGTTATTGGGGTTGTTTGGATTGAAAATGGACTCCCGGTGCAGGTGGACTATCACCGGGTCAGTACTGATAAGGGACTCGCCGTTAGCATCAAGAACACTGGCCGTCAGGCTGTGCATGCCACGCTCCACATCACTCATTACTGTCCGAATCGAGCTGCCGGGTTCACCGTAGGCTTCGCCATCCAGGTAAAACTGGACGCGATGGTTGAGCTTGCCGCGCAACGCCGGTGTCAGCTTCAGTTCAGCATTGATAATCCCCTGATTATTTCTGATGGTTGCATCATCTTCAGGCGTCAGGAAAACAAAGTCATCGTAGATCGCTGTTTCGACGGTTTTTGCTTTACTGGTAGTGGATGACGTGGCGGGTGGCGGGGTGTAAGTGGGTAAAGCCGGCATTTTCAGGGTCTCTGCACCCTGTGTCCGGGTATCAGAGTAGACAACCTCGCCAGCTGCATTAATGGACTTGTAGATTTCTGCGTGTGCACTGCCGGCAAGCAGCAACATAATCAATAGGCGTTTCATATATCCACAATAAACGTGTCGTTACCGGGTTGCAATACTGATTATCGGCCAACAGCTACCTCTGATCCTGCTTACCCTGTGGCGCGAGTGACGAACGTCACGCTGACTGGTGCATCTTGCAGGCAAAAAAAAGCCCCGCTGTGCAAGCGGGGCATTAATTACATCCAGGCCTTTATAAATCAGAGGCTGTAATACATATCAAA
>DMKK01000119.1:2703-8029 GCA_003454335.1 Gammaproteobacteria bacterium
TCAATGTAGGCGTCTATCATGTCGTCACTGAAGACACCACCGGCAGTCAGGAATTTGCGGTCAACATCCAGTGATTCCAGTGCCTGGTCCAGCGAACTGCACACCGTCGGGATTTTCTTCCCCTCTTCCGGCGGCAGGTCATACAGGTCCTTGTCCATGGCATCGCCCGGATCGATCTTGTTCTTGATACCGTCAAGACCTGCCATCATCATGGCAGCAAAACACAGGTACGGATTACCTGCTGAATCCGGGAAGCGCACCTCGACACGACGGCCCTTCGGATTGGATTCAAACGGAATACGTACGGACGCGGAACGGTTACAGGCCGAGTAGGCCAGCATCACCGGCGCTTCAAAGCCAGGCACCAGGCGCTTGTAGCTGTTGGTGCTGGCATTGGTAAAGGCATTCAGGGCACGGGCGTGCTTGAAGATACCGCCAATATAGTAGAGCGCCTGCTGTGACAGACCGCCGTACTTGTTACCGGTGAAGATGTTCTTGCCGGCCTTGGCAAGCGACTGGTGCACATGCATGCCACTGCCGTTGTCACCGACTATCGGTTTGGGCATAAAGGTTGCCGTCTTGCCGTAGCCGTGAGCGACATTGTGCACCACGTACTTGAGGATCTGGTTCTGGTCGGCACGTGCCACCAGGGTATCGAAACGGGTACCGATTTCGCACTGGCCGGCCGTTGCCACTTCGTGGTGGTGCACTTCGACAGAAACACCCATCTCCTCGAGTGCCAGACACATCGCTCCACGCAGATCGTGCAGGGAATCCACCGGCGGTACCGGGAAATAACCACCCTTCACGGTTGGACGGTGACCGATGTTACCGTCTTCGTAAACACGCTCGGCATTCCAGGAGGCTTCCTCGGAATCTACCTTGCAGAAGGAACCGCTCATGTCGGCGCCCCAGCGTACGTCATCCAGCACGAAGAATTCCGGCTCCGGGCCAAAGAATGCCGTATCACCAATCTTGGTGGATTTCAGGTAGGCCTCGGCACGCTTGGCAATAGAACGCGGATCGCGATCATAGCCCTGCATGGTGGAGGGCTCGAGGATGTCACACCGTATAATTATTGTCGGCTCATCACTGAACAGATCCATTACAGCCGTGGTCGTATCAGGCATCAGGACCATGTCCGATTCATTAATGCCTTTCCAGCCGGCAATACTGGAGCCATCAAACATCTTGCCTTCCTTGAAGAAGTCGGACTTCACTATGCTGGCAGGGATCGTTACATGTTGTTCTTTACCGATGGTGTCGGTGAAACGCAGGTCAACGTATTTAGCACCGTTGTCCTTCATCATCTTCATTACTTTGGTTGCAGACATTACCACTCCTCCAAATCAATTTACGCAAAGGTTACACGCCGTCGCTGCAAAACAACGACGTACTGAAAATTCTTGCTGCTTATACTTGCTTTAAAAAGAACGCACGAATTATGCCACGACAGGCTTTACTGGCAAACCAGTGTAAGTTCACACCTTTACCAACATTGTCAAACAGGAAAACGCGCCATTATAGTGCAATGACCAACAGACGGCACCAGGTCGGTGCTTTATTACGACTGATAATAGACGCACACGCCCCCGATATCTTCAGCCTTGAGTGCCGCCTCGCGAATCATCGCGGATAACTCAGCAGTCTTTTCAGGGCCCATCCCGTTCAGGGGCAGAAAGACATCCACCTGTACCTCCCCATCCAGGTAATGCAGTACCACCTTGTCGATCCCTGTCCCGAAATCCATATCCTGCCACTGCTCCCCAAGCCGTCGCAGAATTTCATCCCGCAGGGGCAGAAGATCACCGGGGGAGGCCAGTTCATCATCCTCCGGATCGATATGTACAGTGACATCAGACACATCCTCATTGGTATCTATCAGCCTCCTGCGTACTGTTTCACCGATCTGATGTCCCTCTGATACGCTTAATGCAGGATCAACCAGAATATGCACATCTGCCAGTACATCATTGCCACTATGGCGCGTGCGCAGCATGTGGCAGGCACGCACGCCATTAACAGACATGATGGTGTTGCGTATCTCGGCGACCTGCTCGGGTTCCAGCGCAGTATCAATTAACTCCTGCAAGCTCTTCCATAGCAGGTCCCAGCCGATTTTTGCAATCATCAGCGCGACCACCACCGCCGCCACGGCATCGAGAGAGGAAAAACCGGCCATGGTGCCGACCACACCAATAACCACAACAATCGAGGAAATCGCATCGCTGCGACTGTGCCAGGCATTGGCGAGCAACATCTTTGAACGCAGACGGCGCGCCGCACGTGCCGTGTACTGGTAGATGATCTCCTTCGAAACCACCGACACCAGTGCCACCACCAGTGCCAGTATGCCTGGATGCAACAGCAGCTCCGGATCCAGCAGACGACGCACGGCGTCATAACTGATACCGATGGCAACCAGCACCAGAGAAATGCCCAGCACCACCGTCGCCACCGTCTCGATACGACCATGCCCGTACGGATGCTCCACATCTGCTTTACGGTGTGCATGTTTCGCGGCAAACAGCACCAGAAAATCGGTCGCCAGATCTGAAAAGGAATGAATGCCGTCAGCAATAAGTGCCTGTGAGCCGGCAGCAAGACCCACAACAATTTTGGCCACACCCAGCAACAAATCGACGCCAGCGCCCACCAGCGTCACGACGCGGATATCCCGGTAACGTGCGTCGTGCGGATCGGGCAGGTGTGTATGACTCATAAATCAGCTACCGGAAGCGCCAACACGAATACTGATGGCAATCTCATATTCCTGTTCATTGATATCACATACCTCGTGCCCGTGAACCCGGCACCAGGCCGGAATATCATGGACAACACCCGGGTCGGTGCACAATACCTGTACTGCATCACCCGGTTGCAGTTTCTCGACAGCATCCTGTGTCCTGATGACGGGTAGCGGGCAGAGCAGGTGGCGTGCATCGACGACTGTGGCACTCATATGTACCAGCCTGCAGGAATTTCATCTGTGGGTAGCGGCACCACGTCAAGGCTATGAGTGGCAGCACCCTTCCCGTTCACTTCAATGGTCACCCGCTCGGCATCACGCCCCTGGCTGAAACGCGCCGTGAGGCGTGCGGCCAGCTCGATGTCAGCCGGCGAAATCTCTCCATCAAGCAGTACCAGCGGACCGCTATGGCTGGTGGGCAGCATGTGCACAAAGCGCTTTCTGTAACCTTCCAGAAAGCGATTTTCACCCTCTTCACGGCCCACAATAATTTTAAAATTTGGCCGCGGCCGCAGATGTCGGCCCACCTTCAGTAACATGATGTCATCGAGATCATATTCACGGGTGCCGCGGGTAGCCCATAAATCTGCCAGCTTCACGGAGTACTGCCTGTCTGTTAAAAAACAGCAGCCTCCTGCCGGTTGGGCATAATCCTCAAACCCAAACTGTTTTGCCAGTGCCATTTGTGGTTTGCGTGAACGGCCGTTGAAGCCAAACATTCGCTCACGATCCAGCCAGCCTTCGGTCTCCGGCAAGGTGGGCGGTAAATTCCTTGCGCACAGGGGACGCACCAGCCGGTCACCGACACCCGAGTCACGCGCGATCACCGGCATGGTGTCCTTGCGTTGCGACATGGGCCGCTGACCGATCACTTCACCGGTAATAATAAAATCAAAGTCGTGCGCTTCCATCCATTCACGTGCCTTGTGCACCATGAAGATCTTGCAATCAAGACAGGGATTGAGATTCGCGCCGTAACCGTGCGCGGGGTTGATCACAATATCCTTGTATTCCTCGATGATGTCGATGATGTGCAACTTGATGCCCAGCTGCTCGGCCGACCACAGGGCGTTATTACGCTTGGGCCGGGCGCGATCCTTTTTGCGAATGGCATGCGTATGCCCTTCAACACAAAAGCCGGTATAAAAATTGATCCCCTCGACATGCACACCCTGCTCCATCACCACACGAGTGGCTAGCAAGGAATCAAGTCCGCCGGAAATCAGCGCAACAGCTTTGGGTTTTTGAGGCATAACAGGAACAACGGGTAACCGTGTGGATTTCAGTGCAACCGGGTGGAGCGCGCCTGCAGATCCGGGATCGTAGTACGAAGCCGCGTCCTGCCGAGGCGCCCGTTTCAGGCTGCACCCGTCAAATACCCGGGGATTCTACCGCATCTGCTGCCGGGTAGATAACACAGTGATTCAGTGCTTTTCCGTGGTTACGGCAACGGGAATGGAATTACCTTCAGCGCAGACCTGCTGGTAACAGCGGCGGCTACCGGTCTCCAGCCAGAAATCCATGGCCTGCAGCGGCGTCAGGGCGGCTGCGCCCCCCAGTCCGCGCATGGCATGCAGGATATCCACCAGCACGATAAACGTGTCCGACAGATGACCGTAGACCGAGGACCAGCCACGATCCAGGCCATCCGACAATTGCCGGTATGAGGCGCGACCGATATTGACAAAGTAGCTGATGCGTACCAGGCGACGTTCGGCCAGCTGCGGAAACAGTCCGGAGAACAGCAGGCAATGATCACCTACCTCACGCAGCATGCCGGCACGCTGCTCGCCATGCAGCGCCTGTGAATTAAGATAATCTTCGGCCATGATGCGAGCCATACACTCCGGCTTGCTGGCGAAACGCATTAGCAGGAACACCAGATAGCTTTCCAGCGATTCCTCAAGGTGCCGTTCACAGACTGACTGTGCCTCATGCACCAATGCCTGCCACTGGGCCTGCGGGGTAGGTTCGAGAATTAGCCGGGACATGCTTTTCCTCCAACCGGGATAGTAATTATGTGTCGACCGCCCGTCACGGCGGCTTAAACAGCTTGCTACACCCTCCGACTACCACATTTACCATATGGACACGCGGCTTGTCACGAAAGTGCCCCGGAAACAGGGCCCGGTTCGCAGCCGTGGGGAAATTTACAGCACCGCACGTTATACTGTCCGGCTTGCATACTGCTTGCCTAACAAGTGAAAACAAACCGTGCCACAAACACCTAAAACATTTCAGGGCCTGATTCTTGCGCTGCAGGACTACTGGAGCCGGCAGGGCTGCGCCTTGCTACAACCCTATGATATGGAGGTCGGTGCCGGTACCTTTCACCCGGCCACCTTCCTGCGCGCCATTGGTCCGGAGCCCTGGCGTGCAGCCTATGTGCAACCCTCGCGCCGTCCGACCGACGGCCGCTATGGAGAAAACCCCAACCGCTTGCAACATTACTACCAGTTCCAGGTGGTACTGAAACCCTCGCCCCTGGACATACAGGAACTGTACCTCGGCTCTCTGATCAATCTCGGCATCGATCCCCTGGTACACGACATACGCTTTGTCGAGGACAACTGGGAA
>DMKK01000017.1:0-132 GCA_003454335.1 Gammaproteobacteria bacterium
GCGCCCGGCTTCCAGCACCCTGAGATCGGCCTCCCAGCGCAAACGCTGATCGATACAGGTGAGCAGCGATTTCGGCGTCACTCGGGCCGCATGATGTGCCCAATAGGAAGGCTTGCAGATGTCATCCAGCTG
>DMKK01000017.1:225-2737 GCA_003454335.1 Gammaproteobacteria bacterium
GCAGCCGGATTCGAGACAGGTTTCTTGACCATCTTGCAATATGTTCCTTGTGGTTGAAATGCAAAACGGGGCGTGGATCCGTTCAAGAACCACGCCCCGTTTCGGGCATCAAATTATGTATCGGTTATCTGGTCAGCTTGGCGGCAGTCTGTATTGAAGCTGACCGCCTGCGCCCGGCGCTTGCTGCCTGAGATTATCCAGCACAAACCGGTCCGTGAACGTGCCGCCACTGGTGTGCATGGTCATGTTGGCGGTCGGGGTCAGCTTTCCATTGGTGAGGGTATATTCCACCTCGACATACACCTTTTCAACATCACCTTCCCGCAAGCCTGGGCGCCTCGGCTGGGTGAACGCCCACCGGTTTACATCCACGACAAACTGAGACAAAGAAGCGGTTGAGCAAGCCACAATACCCAGGCTCGGATACCCGGTGATGCTGATTGAAACACGTCTGCCGGTGCCTCTTTTCGAGACCCTGCCCTGTGCATGGCTGACGTGACAACGGGTGGCTGCCGGAAAACCATCCAGGGTGAGTTCGTAATAGCGTTGGGGCGGCGGGTATCTGCCGACATTGGCAGGCAGTGCGCCATTTGCCGGAGGCGGGTTGCTTGCAAAGTTGCCGTTGTTTCCGCTGCCGGCGACACTCGCCGGTGTCTCGTCATCGTCGAACAACGACAATCCCGAGCTACCACACCCGGCCACCAGACCACACAACACACTGACAACTGCAAATTCAAGAACACGTTTCATGGGATCGACTTTGTAACAGACTGACACTACACGCAACGGCATTTGTTGAGTGTTCACCGCTAATAACGGCTGTCGTGGGCATTAAAGAGGCAGAAGCGTCAGCGATGTATGGGCAAGTTCGTCCACCGTAGCGCTGATACGCATATATTTGCGGGTATTTGTGCAACCACGTCAATGTCGGCCTGGGGCAAGGAAACCGATTTGTTGTTCAAGGCTGACGCAACCTCCTGAGCGGCCTTGTCTTTTCGGTTGTAGGCGGTCCGCCGGTTCCAGCCGAGTTTCTTGCAGGTTCTGGAGAACCGCCAGCCATGTGCCTTGTCGCGACAATAAATCATCAATGCCTTGCGATGTTCAGGGTCGCCGACATGCACCATCCAGTCCATGCATTGATACATCCGGTCAATCTCACCCGGGCGCGGTGGCGACAGGCGGGCACGGTCCCTGCCCCGGGTCTCTTCTGAACCGACACGGGCCAGTTGGTCGGCCCACTCATCGCGCACCGCCGGCCAGGCAGACGTAAAGCCTGCCGGGCGAAGCCCGCCGCCGGGCAGCCGCCTGATGGTGTCGGCCGCACGGATCAGTCGGTAGATGACGATTTCGGAAGTCCAGGTCATGCGTGGGGGGTCCTTTCAGGCAGCAGTAATAACCACCACGCATTTTACCCGCGCCACGTTTGCGTCTCCAGAGCAAGGTGGACGCTTGACAGATGTCACAACCGATCAGTCTTCTAACTCGGGATCATCAAGATCGGTCTGAATCCACCTTTCACTGACATGGATATCCGTGGTCTCCAGCAGTCCGGGCCCGAGATTTTCATATTTGTGAGGAATTTCGGCAGGACCCAGCAATATCTCGCCTGCTTCTGCCTCAATCTTCGTTTCACCGATAGTAAACAGGGCTCTGCCGGCGCGGACTATGAAAATCTCGTCATAAGGATGCACGTGCCACTTGGGGCCGACACCTGTCTTTTCGGTCGCATAGAAAAGCACCGTGACACCGGTGCCAAGGTCCCGGCCCTCGAGTACGCCTTTCCAGAGGCGGTCGTCTGATGCCCAGTCACCGCGCTTCAAATGTACGGGTTTTCGATCCATGCCAACATTCCTTCGGTTTGTCATGATGTGGGGAACGCAAAACGGTGAAACAAGAAAAATCCGCTACTGGCAGAAGCCACCATTTCCATGATCCCTTCCGACCTCATGGCTGTTCCGCCATTGCCGGTTACCTACCCGGTGTCGCGCAACGTGATTGCAAACTGGGCGTTGCCGTTCAGATGAAGAAACTGTTGCTGGTCATGATTCCGCTGGTTTAACCGGGTGGACACGTTCAACCTTGTCAACCTGCAGGTGGCGGCAATGGTCTCCAGCAGAACAGGGCATTCGGTCACCGCCTGCCTGTAGATCATTTTCCTGCCACTGGTCTGGGCGTCCGACAAGGTTTTTACCTCGTCGCCCGCCAGCGGCATCTGCATATCGAAACTGACATTCACATTGACAATTGCAGACGCCGAAGTGGCCAGGGACCTGGCTTCTCCGCGTGGCGAGACGGAGGTCAGGCCCAAAGCAGCGGTTATCAGGGCTGTCATGGCGAATGCTGTGGTAGCTTTACGGTACATTTTTTAAATTCCCTTTGATTACAGGTAGTCCGGTTCCTGCGATTTTTCCCCGCAGGAACCGGCATTGCGCTATTGCTTGCCAGGCTCCAGTGCCGCAGCGGATTTAGCCAGCCGCACCAGGTTGATGAATTCGGCCCGATAGCCAAACCG
>DMKK01000017.1:2755-2950 GCA_003454335.1 Gammaproteobacteria bacterium
TCTTCACCCTTGGCCGACCGGGCCAAAGAAACCACGTCGTCATAAGAGAAACTGCCGGTGTAGCGGCCGCCACTCAGCACCTGGCCGAAAGCAGCTACAGACGCTGCAAACCGGTCATCGCGCGATGCTTGCGCTACCGATGTTGCGTCCGAGCCCCGTGTCACCGGAGCAGTGATCAAGGTGCTGGTGTTGCTG
>DMKK01000142.1 GCA_003454335.1 Gammaproteobacteria bacterium
ACACCCGGGGCTTGCTGCCCGGCGAACCTGACTGAAAACGTGGTCTGTCCCCGGTTTTCATGTCTATACTTTAGTGACAAGTGTTAACAAGGATTTCAAGAATGCATCTGAAGCACCCTTTCTCTATTTTCCTTGCCAGCCTGCTGGCTTGTAGCAGCGCCACCGCTGACACCGCATCTGGCGGCAATTACTGGTGGTGGGATGATGCTTGGTGGGATGAGGGCCTGCTCGAGGTGCCGGATAATTATGTCGTCGAGACATCGTGGACCAGTTACCAGAGCGGTGACGTGGAGGTGCCGGCGTTGGTAGCGCGCCCTGAAGGGAAGGGAAAGTACCCGGCAGTGCTGTTTCAGCACGGGCGACGCGGGCTGGATGACTGGATACAGCGCCATGTTCGGCGCGTGGCAGCACGCGGTTTCGTGGTGCTGGCGCCGGATATCTACGGCGCGCATTTCATCGGTACCCATCCCATTGAACACGATTATGAACTGGAGAAAGACGTCAACGCGGCGGTTGACCTGTTACTGGCACGCGAGGACATCAGCACTGACAGGGCCTGCCTGTATTCACATACCCGTGGTGGCTACTACACACTGAAGGTGGCGACCACGTTCAAACGACAGGAAAAGGAAATTGCCTGTTATGTCTCCTACTATCCCCACTTGCAGGATCCGAATGCGCCCGAACCGCAGCAGGTCTATGGCTATGCGCCCGAGATCGAGGAGCTCACCCTGCCAACACTGGTATTTATCGGTGACGAGGAACAGTACCAGCGTCGTCGTGTGATCGAGACCAGTATCCAGGTGATGCAGGATCGGGACCAGGATGCGCGCCTGGTGATCTATCCTGGGGTGGGGCGCGGTTTTGATTTCCGTACCGAGAACGCGCGTACCTTTGCCGACGACCTGGCTTCGAAGGATGCCGTGCAGCGGGCGGCGAATTTTATGCGCAGGCACCTGGAGAAACCGGTTGTGAGCGCCGGCACCGGTGAGCCGTTGACTGGCGAGGCACTGTATAACAGCGACAAGGCGCCGGACTCGATGCTCTATGACCTGCCGCAGGAAGTGGTGCCGGGGGTGTGGTCCGCAATCGGGGCAACGGCGCCGGGGACCTATGCGAATTCCGGGCATAACAACAACCTTTCGTTTGTAATTACTGACGAGGGTGTGCTGGTGGTGAACGCCGGGGACAACTACCTGCTGGCAAAAGCTCTCCACGATGAAATTAAAAAGCTCACCGACCAGCCGGTGAAGTACGTCGTGCTGGAGAATGGCCAGGGCCATGCCATGCTGGGTTCAAGCTACTGGCAGGAACAGGGTATACCGGTGATTGCGCATGTCGATGCGGCGCACGAAATCGAGGAGCAGTCGTTTGCCTTGCTGGAAGTGATGCAGGAACGCGTGAAGGAGAAGGCCGGGAGAACCCGGGTGGTGATGCCAGATGAGACGTTTGAGGATAAAAAGGTCATTGAGCTGGGTGGTGAGCGGATAGAGCTATTGAATCTCGGCCCGGCACATAGTCCGGGGGATATTATTGTCTGGCTGCCAGGTAAGAAACTGGTAATCTCCGGTGACATGGCGTTTCATCAGCGCATGCTGCCATTGTTCGAGCACACCGATACCCAGGCCTGGATCGAGACCTGGGACAAGTTTGAGGCCTTGGGGGCAGAAATCGTGATACCGGGACATGGTGGGCCGACCGACATGTCGACGGTGAGAAAATATACTCGTGATTACCTGGTATACCTCCGCAAGAAGATCGGCGCGGTCATCGAGGACGGCGGCACCCTTCAGGATGCCTACGAGATTGACCAGTCACCGTACATGCATTTACCGACTGCAGAGTTTCTGGCCAAGCGCAATGCGGGTCGAGTGTTTCAGAGTATGGAGTTTGAGTTTTAGGTTGTGCCTCATAGCAAGCTGCTATTCGCGGACGCGGTCCACACCTGCGGGGCATCGATTGGTGCAGGAGCGCATTGCATGCGCGATTGCGTACTGATCTGCTGGCTGCTGTGCGTACCATTTAGCCTGCAGGCGCAGTCACACGTGGCCGACATGCACCTGCATTACAAGTGGACCCAGCAGGACGTGACCACGCCTGCTGATGCGGTTGCCATTCTTGAGCAGGAAAATATTGTCATGGGCGTGGTGATTGGCACACCGGCTGCACTGGCGCTGGATCTGCAATCACTTGCACCGGAAAAGATTGTGCCGATCTTCAGTCCCTACCGCGAGGGAAGTGACTGGCATCGCTGGGCCTATGACGATGCCACGGTGGCGCGCGCACGAACAGCGCTGGCCTCCGGACAGTACCACGGTATTGGTGAGTTGCATGTTATTGGCGGTTTTACACCGGCTTTCGAGAAAGCCGTGGTCCTGAAGCAGTTACTGGCGCTGGCTGACGAGTTCGATGTGCCCGTCATGATCCATACTGAGTTGTCACGACCGGATTATATGTTGGCGGTGTGCCAGCAGTTCCCCAATACGCACATCCTGTGGGCACACAGTGGTGCCGTGCTGGGACCTGCTGATGTTGCACGCATATTCGAGCGTTGCGGTAACGTTTGGGGCGGACTGGGCGCGCGCGATCCCTGGCGTTTCGTGGACAATCCGTTGACCGCTGCAGACGGGATGCTGTTGCCGGAATGGAGGGCCTTGCTGCTGAAGTACCCGGACCGGTTTATGGTGGGTTCCGACCCGGTGTGGCCGGTAGACCAACTGGATCGCTGGGATGAGGCCGATAGTGGTTGGCAGGAGTTGGGGCGATTCTGGCATTATCACAGAAGCTGGTTGGCGCAATTGCCGGATGATGTGGCACGCAAAATCAGGTGCGAAAATGCGGTTGCCCTGTTCGGCAGGACAGTGGTGATGACATGTGATTAAGCTCAAATTCGGAGCTGATTTTGGGCCTGCTCGTACATGTTGCCGTTGGAGATGGGGTCTTTGAGGTGGCTATCCATTGCTACATGATAACTGATGGAATCGTATGCAGAAGAATGAACTTCCCGATACATAGGTTACTTATTTCTCTATAGGTAGTGTATCTATTGTTCCTTCAATCACGTTCTCTGGCAGCAGTGATGAACCTTCCTCGTACATATAATCTATGAATGTTCTGGCTACTATGGATAGCCGCTTTCCGCGCGGATGTCCTATGAACCATTGCCATGAAATCGGAAACCCCTGCACATTAAGCACAGTGAGTTCGTTCATGTCGCCACTGGTGAGTGTATGAAGTGACAGTACAGCAAGTCCGAGTCCACCGGTTATCCCCTGCTTAATTGATTCGTTACTACCAAGCTCCATTGCAACTTTTAGATCTATTCCTGCATCAGCAAATTTCTGTTCGACTGCTATGCGTGTTCCTGACCCTTTTTCGCGCATAATGAAGTATTCGTCTGCAATATCCGAGAGTGGAACTGCTTTCTTGTTAGCAAACTTGTGATCGGCAGGCGCTACAACAACCATGGGATTGGCTAGGTATGGCTGGAACTCAAGTTCGCTTGATTCCGGGGGCTTCCCAATCAGGTAAAAGTCATCGAGATTATTGGCCATCCGTTCAAGAATATGCTCGCGGTTGGTCACTTCTAGCGATAGCTTTATACCCGGATACGCCTGGCGGAACTTGCCGAGTAGGCGGGGCATAAAGTAATTAGCAGTTGTCACCACGGCTATCCTAAGTTGTCCCGTACGCAGGCCTTTCTGATTATCAATCTGCATCTCGAGCCGACCGAGCGTGCCAAGGATATCCCGCGCGGCCTGATAGAGTGCATGACCGGCTTCGGTAAGTGATACCTTTTTGCCGATCTGTTCCGTTAGTGCCAGCCCGATATCGGATTCCAGTTTCTTGACCTGCATTGAAACGGTGGGTTGCGAGAGAAACAGTTCCTGAGCGGCCCTCGTGTAGCTGAGAAGGCGTGCAACCGCCTCAAATATCTGTAGCTGGCGCAGGCTGATGCGACGGGCAAGCTGTCTAGGGGTGGCTTCTATCATAGGTAGTATTCTATGAATAACATTAATAATATCTATTATTATTTATGCTTTGGCTCTCTATAATAATTTCTGACTGATTTGCTCATGTATTGCGAGTCATTCGACATCTCAGTTTACTGCAAGCGAGTAGAACATGATGCGTATCAATGAATTGGCTACACTTTGGTTCAGGAAGTCAGCACCCGGAATCTGCCGTGTTGCACTTATCAAAGAGGAAAAGGAAATTGCAATCGATAGGGAGGCTCGGCTGAGGTTTCTTGTTCAATCAGCGTTCTATTTCGGCATTCCCGTCAGCCAATATGACATTGAGAAACGCCTGGTGTAAAGCTGAACTGGTGCTGACTCCAACGGGGCACAATTATGGAACGGCACGCCTGCCCTGACTGGTTCAGGATAGATCGACATCACAGGCGAACATGCGATCGGCAATGCCACAGAGGAGCACAACGATGCTGGGTAGATGGTTACAAATCAAAGGCAATCCTTCCGCTTTGTGGAATGTGAGTCGGTCTGGCACGCGACTGCCAGGCCCTGCCGGATCAGGAGGCAACAGAGGTGTACATACCTACTTATGAGGACGTCGTGGTCGCCCACGAGCGCATCCGGCCATATATCCATCGCACACCGGTGCTGACCAGCAGCTATTTTAACGATCGCACCGGCGCCGAGCTGTACTTCAAGTGCGAGAACTTCCAGAAAGCGGGTGCCTTCAAGGCACGCGGCGCCAGCAACGCGGTGTTCGGCCTTTCCGAGGAGCAGGCGGCCAAAGGCGTCGCCACCCATAGCTCGGGCAACCATGGTCTGTCCCTCAGCTACGCCGCCGGCCGACGTGGGATCAAGGCCACCGTGGTGATGCCCCGCACTGCCCCGGAGGCCAAGAAGGAGGCGGTGCGCGGCTACGGCGGCACGGTGGTGGAGTGCGAGCCCAGCACCTCGTCCCGCGAGGCCGTGTTCGCCGAGGTGGTGGCGGAGTCGGGCGCAGATTTCGTGCATCCCTACAACGACCCCCGGGTGATCCAGGGGCAGGCCACCTGCTCGAAGGAGTTGATCGAAGACGTGGGCGAACTGGATGCGGTGATTGCACCCATCGGCGGCGGCGGCATGGTCTCGGGCTCCTGCCTGACCCTGTCCAACATTGCGCCGAACACCAGGATCTACGCCGCCGAGCCTAAGAATGCCGACGATGCCTACCGCTCGTTCAAGGCCGGCCACATCATCGCCGACGACGCCCCCCAGACCGTGGCCGACGGGCTCAAGGTGCCGCTCAAGGACCTGACCTGGCACTTCGTGTCGAATCATGTCACGGACATCTTCACCACCACCGAGGAGGAAATCGTTGAAGCGATGTACCTCTGCTGGCAACGTATGAAGATCGTGATGGAACCCTCTTCGGCGGTGGCTATTGCCGCCATTTTGAAAAACCCGGAGGTCTTCGCCGGCAAAAAGGTGGGAGTGATTCTCACCGGCGGCAACGTGGACCTGAAGAAACTGCCTTGGGCGTAAGCCTGATCTAATGAGGAGCAAACCAATGAACGACCAAATCAATCTCGCTGACTACGAAGTCGGCTACAACATCCCGGCCGCCATCGGCATGGACGAGGCGGACATCCAGACCCCCTGCCTGGTCCTGGACCTGGACGCCCTGGAGCGGAACATCAAGAAGATGGGCCAGCTAGCCAAGGACATGGACGTGCGCCACCGGGTGCACGGCAAGATGCACAAATCAGTGGACGTG
>DMKK01000117.1 GCA_003454335.1 Gammaproteobacteria bacterium
GACATGAAGAAGCTGATTGCCTATTCCTCCATCGCGCACATGGGTTTCGTCACCCTGGGTATCTTCCTGGTGTTTACCCTGGTGGATAAAAACGGCTCGCTGCAGGGTGCGGCGCTGGGTATGGAAGGCGGTGTCGTACAGATGATATCGCACGGTTTTATCTCCGGTGCGCTGTTCCTGTGTGTCGGGGTCCTGTATGACCGCATGCACAGCCGGCAGATCAACGACTACGGCGGTGTGGTGAATACCATGCCGGTGTTTGCGGCCTTCATGGTCTTTTTCGCCATGGCCAACGCGGGCCTGCCGGGTACCTCCGGTTTTGTCGGTGAATTTATGGTGATCCTGGCGAGCTTCAAGGCGAACTTCTGGTTTGCCTTCCTGGCGGCGACCACGCTGATTCTGGGTGCTGCCTACAGCCTGTGGATGGTCAAGCGGGTGGTGTTCGGGGATGTCGCCAATGACAATGTGCAGGCACTTGAAGATATCAATGCCCGTGAGTTTGTCATCCTGGCGACCCTGGCCGGTGCGGTGTTGCTGTTCGGCCTCTGGCCGGCACCCCTGATTGAAGTCATGCATGCCAGCGTGGATAACCTGCTGGCACATGTGTCTGTTTCCAAACTGCCGGTGCAGGAAACCGGTGTGGCGCTGCTTAACGCAGTGCAACCCTGAGACGAGTTAACGATGAGCATTCCATTGTCTGATTTTTTGCTGCTGGCGCCCGAAATCTTCGTGCTGTCCATGGCCTGCATTATTCTGGTTGTGGAAGCCTTCGTGGGCGCGCAACGGCCTCACCTTAGCTATGTCCTGTCGCTACTGACCCTGCTGGTGGCCGCGTTGCTGACCTGGAACATGCTGGATACCGAAAGGGTAGTGGTGCTCGGGGGCACCTTTATCCATGACCCGATGGCGGCGCTGTTAAAGACCAGTATCTTCCTCATCGTCATCGGTGCCTTTGTCTATGCCCGCAGCTTCCATACCTCAAAGGGCCCTCTGCGGGGTGAATATTACGTGCTGGGCCTGTTTGCCGTGCTGGGCATGATGGTGATGATCTCGGCGCACAGCCTGCTGACGATCTACCTTGGGCTGGAGCTGTTGTCACTGTCGCTGTATGCAATGGTCGCCTTTGACCGGGATTCACCGCTGGCCTCTGAAGCCGCCATGAAATATTTTGTGCTGGGTGCGCTGGCATCCGGCATGCTGTTATATGGCATGTCGATGTTATACGGCGCCACCGGCAGCCTGGACCTGGCAGAGATTGCCGCGGCACTCTCCGGACCCGGCGAGAACAGCATGATCCTGATCTTCGGTCTGTGTTTTATCGTGGTGGGGCTGGCCTTCAAGTTTGGTGCCGTACCTTTCCACATGTGGGTGCCGGATGTCTATGACGGTGCGCCTACAGCCGTCACCCTGTTTATCGGCAGCGCACCCAAGATCGCGGCCTTTGCCATGGCCATGCGGCTGCTGGTGGAATCCATGGGCAGCCTGGCGGTCGACTGGCAGGCCATGCTGGTCATTATGTCCGTGTTGTCGCTGGCACTGGGTAATCTCATTGCCATTGCGCAGACCAATATCAAGCGCATGCTCGCCTATTCAACTATCTCCCATGTCGGCTTCCTGTTGCTCGGGCTGCTGGCGGGAACGACAGAAGGTTATTCCGCCGCCATGTTTTACGCGATCACCTATGCACTGATGGCGATTGGCGGCTTTGGCATGATTATTCTGATCAGCCGCGCCGGTTATGAGGCCAACCAGCTGGATGATTTCAAGGGTCTGAATGATCGCAGNNGGCTTCTATGCGAAACTGTCCGTGTTACAGGCCATTATTCACGTTGACATGGTATGGCTCGCGCTGGTCGCGGTGTTCTTCTCTATTATCGGCGCGTTCTATTACATTCGCCTGATTAAACTGATGTACTTTGACAAGCCTGAAACCGAAGCACCGCTGGCAGTCAGTACCGATATGCAAATGGCCATCAGCCTGAATGGCCTGCTGGTACTGGGGCTCGGTTTGTTCCCGGGTAGTTTGCTGGCCCTGTGTGCCAGCGTGCTCGCCTGACAGCGCCCCTGTGACCACACCCCGCGTGGTCTGACTCTCTTCCGGCAGATTGTTATCGCGACTAACCTGCCCTGGCTGAGTGAGCGCCAGTGCTGTATCTGTACGTCTGTCCCGGTCTGCCGCCTGGCATAGCAGTCCACTACAGGTTTTTTTCCCATTAAGTCCTGTTCGGGGTTGAAATACCGCAGGGCTCTCGCTACACTCCTCGGCCGTTGATGCGGGGTGGAGCAGTCTGGCAGCTCGTCGGGCTCATAACCCGAAGGTCGTAGGTTCNNTCCTTGTTTTTCTGTAACCATTCACCACATTCTACGGGTTGATGGGTACGTTGCGCTTCACCGATCAGACGGGTTAAACAATATCCCCTGCACTCAGCGTACCCCCTGCACTCAGCGTACCCCGTGCCTCTGTGGTGAATAGTTACCCTGTTATATCCCCGGCGCCTCACTTCGCTCTCCCCAATCCTCTTGGCTTTGGCTTCCTGCGTCGCTCT
>DMKK01000179.1 GCA_003454335.1 Gammaproteobacteria bacterium
CTCAATAAACTCTCCCGGGAGGAGATTATTTCTCACCCGGTCACGATCAATACGGTAGGGGCTGATGAAGGCCGTCAGTGCGATGGTGCCAGCCTCGGAGAACAGCTGGGCAACCGTACCAATGCGCCGGATATTCTCTTCCCGGTCGATGGCGGAAAACCCGAGACCAAAACGCTGCGCGAATTCCTCCCCATGTGCATCCTGTAGCATCGACGGCCCGGCATTGAGGGAGTGACGGACATTGTCTCCATCCAGAACCATACTGCGCTTGCCCCACTGATGCAGCTTGTGGTCGAGGGTGTTTGCAATGGTACTTTTTCCCGAACCACTCAAACCGGTAAACCAGATGACACAGCCCTTGTGACCGTTCAGAGACTCCCTGTTACTGCGCGTCACCTGATGTTCATGCCAGGTGACATTAGTATCATTAGTCATTACTTGCTCCTTTGGTTAATATCCGCTCATAAATATCAATTATTTTTCTCGAAAAAACACCAGGGAAGGGTTTTTAGCATGCTTTTGAGAACAACAAGTTCTTGGTTTGCGATCTTGGCGTCTTTGCGAGAGTTTGTCTTTATGGGTGCTATCTAAGAACCCTTCTCATTCTCCAGCGCCTTCTCTGTGATGGTTTCATAGAGGTGTACGACCGTCGCACAAAACGTCTGCCATTCCGGGTGCCGGTCTATTAAATGCTTGCTCTGCCTGGCATCGTGTATAACCGTCTCCAGAAATCCAACATCCCCGTCACTTAGCCGCTCGCCACTATCCGTCTGCTCCTTGAGTGCCTTGAGCCGCGGGAGCCGCTGTTTCTCGAATCTATCGATCAACGCCATAATGACGCCATCTTCTTCAGTTGGTTCAGTCATGCTCTCCTCCAGCCATCTGCATGGCTCTCAGCTAATGACACTCTGGTGAATCCTGTCCGCTTGTATGTTGTCTACACGCCGATCCGGAATCTTCCTGCGACATTCTTTTATTGTTGCCCCGTTACTGTCCTTGAATGGAACACCGGGCATGTCTTCGTTCTGCCGCCGGTCACCAAACTGGAATCGCTTGTTTCTTGGCATTTCCGTACCCCGCGGGATATTGAGCGATCTTTTAAACGCTACCCCTTTTCCGGGAACCAGGGTTTGATATAGATCAACTAAGACATCAACAACCCCGATGTCAATAACCGGATCAGGTGCCCAACAGTACGATAGCTGCCCCCAGCAACAGCAGCAACGTCACTGCAATACTCCAGCGCTGCAGCAAACGCTCACCAGCATCCAGTGCCTTCTGCCACTTACAGACCTGCAGGAGGTGGCCCGCCACGGCCAGCCCTGCAGCACGCCAGCGTGGCAAAACCTGGTGTCCCACTGACATCATCCAATGGTCCACCCGGGAAAGCCACCTCGCGATAATCAACCAGAGGTCTCCGGGCGGGATCGCCGGAATAACGGGCAGCGCCCCTTTTGCAGCCATCCACCATACACTGCTGCCGATCAGAAGCCCAAGGACTACTGGCCGCCACACATCGACGACCACACCCATCGGGTCGTCACACCACAGGGCTGCAAGCAACCCGATTGCAGCAGTGGCCGCCAGCAACACACCCCAAATAACCGCGATCACCGGCGTTGGAACACTAACCGCCTCCTGTTGATGATGCGGCAGCAGATACAGCCAGCGCAGCGCCAGCAACGTCGTACACAGTGTCCACCATGGCCACAGGGCGACCACCCCGGAATCAGCAAACAACAGATCACTGCCCGCGGGAACCCGGATCAGAAAAAAGATTATCACCGGCGCCAGCATCAGCAGCAATGCTCCCGCCACATGCGCGACCAGCAACAATGAATGCAGTGCGCGCCGTGCCGTTACTTTATCCGCTATTACTGAAGCTGAAACCAGCGCCGCCAACATAAACCCAAGGTACAGGATAAACAGGTGTCCCGTTTCCTTTATGGTCGCCCCGATCACCGGCCATTCAAGGCCGCTACCCAGGGTCGCAACGAACAGGCCCGTCACCACGATTCCGGCGTAGGCGAGTAACGCCCGCGGATGGGATTGCCGCAATCCGGCGACGGTCCCGTATATGGCTGCCGCCAGGCCAACCCACTGAATCCCCTCGCCCACCCCCGGAAGGGCAAGCGCTCCAAGGGGGAGCCAGCGCACCATTCTAAGCAACCCGATGGCGACAGGAACTCCCCCCAGCAACAGCACCACCGCCGGCCGGGCCGAACGAAAGGCCAGCGGCAACCAGAAGTGCAACGGCCAGATAGCCGCCTTCAGGGCAAGGCCGGCAAGCACCAGGGACAGATAAAATCCGGGGGTAGCAGACTGTTCTATCGCGTATCGCACCACCCCAAACCCCAGATCCCTGCTCGTGGTGGCCGCGATCAACAGGGCCTCAAATAACGCCAGATCTGCCAGGATCAGGAACCCGAGATAGACGCGTCCGGTCCGTCGGGCGGCCGCATCACCACCATTAACCAGCAGACCATAAAACCCGTAACCCATCAGCGTCGAAAAGGTAAAAAACCCGACCATCCCGGTCGCCAGAATCGCGCCCAGGTTACCCGCCATGGTCAGCAGAAAAAAGCTCGTCTGACGGCAGCCGTCAACCTCGCCGGCGGGCGCCTGTAAAAAGGTCGCCGCGATCCAGAGCACCACTGACATCGCTATTAACAACCGGGATTCCCCGTCAATCCCAAGCCCGGTACCAAACAGCAGCCAGGGCAGTTCAATAGAATAATCCAGCGTGAGAGTCAACAGAATAACGGCAGGCAAGAGGGCAAGATGGCAGGGCCGGGACAGGCGTGCGCGCAGCGTCGGCAGCAGTAGCAACAGTGGCAACCCGGGTACCGACAGCAACAGTAATATACCAAGGGTGGTATTCACGGCGCGTACTCCTGGGTCGTGATAAAACGCGCCCATTGCAGCGGACTGAAAGGTGCTGATGCCAGCAGTCCAGCGGCCACTACCAGCAAGGCGGTCACCAACGGGGGGGCCAGCAGCGCCCAGGCTGTTTCACGCCGTCCGTATGAACGTTCGGCTGGCCAGGCGTCGGGCGGCGCCTTGAACCAGGTGGCGTACAGAACAGGCAGGAAGTAACCGGCGTTAAGCAGACTGCTGCCGGCCAGAATAAAAACCACCCAGTCCTGTCCGGCGTCCAGCGCCCCCAGGCCCAGGTACCATTTGCTGACAAAGCCGGCCAGTGGCGGTACGCCAATCATACCGAGAGCAGCGATAGTGAATGCCGCCATGGTCCAGGGCATGCGCCGCCCGATTCCATTCATGTCGCTGATGTTGTGCACGCCCAGGGTCTCGGCAAGGTTGCCGGCACAGAAGAACAGCGTAATCTTCATCAGGCCCTGGTGCACCAGATGGACCAGGCCGCCAACGGTCGCGATCGGGCCGACAACCGCAACGCCAAGGACAATATAGGAGACCTGGCTGACTGTGGAGTACGCCAACCGGCGCTTCAGATTATCCTGGAACAGCGCCCGCAGTGAACCGTAGACAATGGTCGTCGCAGCCAGCACGGCAAGCGGTCCGGTGACCCCGAGGCTGGCGGCAAACTCAACACCGTAGACATCATCGACCACCCGCACAATGCCAAAAGCACCGGCCTTGACCACCGCCACTGCATGCAACAAGGCACTCACGGGTGCCGGCGCGACCATCGCCCGTGGCAACCAACCGTGCAGGGGTACCAGCGCCGCCTTGACGCCCAGCCCGGCAATCAGCAACACAAAGATGGCAGTGAGCACCGTCCGGTCTGCATCATCCAGTCCCGCCACAACACCCCGGTGGGTAAATTCAAATGAACCGGCCACATCGTAAAGCCACACCGTACCGACCAGTAACAAAGCGCCGCCTGCAATGGTATATCGCAGATAGACACGCCCGGCCTGACGGGCTTCCTCGGTTCCCCGGTGTACGATCAACGGGTAGGTGGACAGGGTCAACAGTTCATAAAACACCAGAAAGGTAATCATGTTGCCGGCCAGCGCCACGCCGACCGTGGCAGTCACGCACAGGCTGAAAAAGCCGAAAAAACGGCTGCGATGTTGCGAACCCTCCAGGTAACCAATGGCATAGATGGTCGTCACCAGCCAGAGTACGGCAGAAAGCGTAACGAACAATACCGACTCGGCATCGGCGTGTAACACCAGATCCAGCCCGCCGGGCAGCAGGGGCAAGCGGGTTTCGTACTGGTGGCCGTGAAGAACACCCCAGATCAACACGCCGACCAGTACCAGTTTCACTACCGCACCGCCCATGTTCAGGGTCGTGCGGATTGCAACGCGTTCCTCTGGCAGAAAGAAAATAACCAGCCCCGGGACCAGTGAAGTCGCGAGAATCAATAACAGTAAACCACTATCCCAGTTCACTCGGCGCATCCCCCGCTGAAGGGAAAACCGATATCCAGTAATGCCAGTGGCCAGGGAGCGAACAGACCCAGCAAAACAGCTGCCAGTGCCAGCACCAGGGCAGTCCATTCCATCCCGGCGGGCACCCTGCTGGCTTCATGGGTCACCTCTGCCTGGGTAAACGCATAGCCAACCACCTTGAAGACATAGGCAGCAGTCAGCAGTCCGCCCATAATCAGGATGAGCGCCCACCACCATTGCCCTCTGTAAAACGCGGCATCAAGCAACATCCACTTGCCGATGAATCCACCACTGGGCGGCAGACCCATGATGCTGATACCCGCCAGGGAAAATGCTGCCAATGTCAGGGGCAGACGTTGCGCCACCCGGTCAAGATCCGCAATGCGGTCATGTCCACCGAAACGCAAGATGTTGCCGGCCGCCATGAACATGGCCGCCTTGGCCATGGCGTGGGACAGCAGCAGGTAGAGCGCCCCTTTCCAGGCGAAACTGGTCCCCAGCGGGAAAGCCAGAAACAGATAGCCCATCTGCGCCACGGTCGAATAGGCGATCAACAACTTGAGTCGTGTCTGGCGCAGCGCCTGAATCCCGCCCCAGAGGACAGCGGTCGCGCCCAGCAGCCCCAACAGTTGCCCGGCTGCAGCGGCGCCTGGCGGAAAGACCTCCAGCCACAGACGCAGTAAAATATAAAACGATGCCATCACCACCAGTGCCGACAACAGCGCGCTCACCGGTACCGGGGCACTGGCATGGGCTGGTGGTAACCAGAAGTGCAGCGGAAACAGCGCCGTCTTGAGCAGCAGACCGGCGCTCATCAGCCCCACCGCTGCCCATACTGCCGGTGACAATTCCATCCGCTCGGCCAGTATCGCGATATCGACACTGCCAAAACTGTGGTAGAGCAGCGCAACACCCAGCAGGTAACACAAGGAACCCAGCAGGCCCACCAGCAGGTAGCGCATGGCCGCAGTCAGGGCATCCGCACCACCGGCCAGTGCCACCAGCGCCACTGCCGACAGTCCCAGCAGTTCCAGCGTGACATAGAGATTGAAAATATCCGCGGACAGCAGCAGGGCATTCAGTGCGGTCCACAGAAACAACCACAGCGGCCAGAAGACAACGGCTGTCTTGTGTTCGAAATAGCCACTGGAATAAATGCTGATACCCAGGCCAACCACCGCTGTCATCATCAGCATCAGCAGACTCAGACCATCTGCGTACAGATCGATACCTAATGGCGCACCCCAGCCACCGACCGTATAGCGTTGCGCACCCTGCTCCACCACCTGCCAGCACAGACCGGTCACGCAAGCGACCACACCCAGCGCGCCAAGCAGCCCCAGCGGCACGCTGCGCCGTGGCCATAAAAAACAGACCAGGGCCCCGGCCAGTGGTAGCAGAATAACCATCACGCCCCAGGGCATGTTTTCCACTGCTACTTCCACCAGCACTATTCCAGCCGCTCTTCAGGAAGCAGGGTCTGACCCGTCTTCGCCTGTACCCGCAGCATCAGGGCAAGTGCCAGGGCCGTGGCGGAAACAGCAACCACGATACCGGTAATGACCATGGCGTGTGGCACCGGGTCCGGCGATGCCCCCGGTGTACGCCCGCCCAGTGACACCAGCACCAGGAACACTCCACTGCCCATCACGTTGATGGCCAGGATCTTGCGCAGCAAATGTGCATGCACGATCAGCGCATACAGACCCAGGGTGAACAACCCCACCCCGGCCAGTGCATAGAGGAGAATACTATTCACTTACGCGTCCGGATCAAGGCGACCACCCAGAAACAGGGCGGCAAGCGTAACGCCAATAGATAAGGTGGCCGCCGCTTCAATAAACAGAATAAGCGCTCCGGCGAGGCCAGGTGGATATTGCAGGAACATGCCACTCGCAGACAACAGTGACACGCCGACAGCAATAAATGCCCCCAGGCCGAGAACCAGCACAAGGCGTAGCGACCAACCCAACAATTGAACAGGGGGACGCTTGCATGCAAGCAACATCAAAATGCCGGCAGCTGCCAGCACAGACCCTGCCTGAAAAGCCCCTCCGGGGGCATCGGCACCAACCCACAGCAGATAGCCCGCCATCAGCAGCAGCATCGGTACCAACACACCAACCAGGGACAACAACACCGGTTCCGGATTACTTCTGCGGTACACCGCTGCGCTACCGAGTGACCAGACGCCAAGCAGCGCCACCAGTAATACAGCCATTTCCAGCAAGGTGTCGTAACCACGGAAATTAAGCAGCACGGCAGTGACCGGATTAGACACGCCGCTCGTTTCCATATTTGCACCTCACCCGGTCACTTAACCCGACCGCCTGATCCGGCAAAGACAGCACCGCATAAGCCAGCCCCCCGGCCAGCCCCAGCAGCAGCAACATGAGCACACGTCGAAACACCAGCGCCAGTCGGCTGCGATCCGTGACGCTCATTTTTTTTCAGTGTCCACTATCTGATCGTCATTAATTCTGTCGGCAAGGTCGTTAGATCGAGCCAGCGCTGACAACAACAGGGCACCCGTCAAACCTGCGCCGATGGCTGCCTCGGCCAGGGCAATATCGGGTGCCTGCAAACGCCCCCAGGCAAGTGCCATCATCAGGCCGAAGGCAATAAACAATACAATGGCCGTGAACAGATCAGGGCTGCTCAGCGCGCGCCAGGCCAGCCATACCAGGGCGAGGACCAGCATTCCATCCAGCAGCCATTGCAATACCGTCATCGTTTCCATGGTCGTATTCCCTTGCGCAGGGCCGTGCGCGCCACCAGGTGCGCGACACTGGCACTCGCCAGCAGGACCAGCAACCAGATGAGCAGTAACTTGCCCATCGCAGCCCATGATTCCGCCTGCAACAACAGCCCGGCGACTACCAGTCCGAGCCCGACATTATCCGCCTTGGTAAGGGCATGCAGACGGGTATAGACATCGGGAAACCGTAACAGGCCCACCGTACCGGCAAGGAAGAACACAGCCCCGGCAAGCAGCAGCAACACGGTGAGGAACTCAGTCACCTGCATCGTCATCATCCCAGACTGTCCAGGTGCGCCTCACGAAAGCAACAGCGGTGACCGCCGCCAGCAAGGCGAACACCAGGGCCACATCACGCAAATGCGGTTTGCCAAACGCCTGCGCCAGCAACAGCAGGCTGGCAACGGCAGTAGTCCCAAACAGTTGTGCCGCCAGCATTCGATCGGCCGGCGTCGGACCGCGCAGCACACGCCACAGCCCCGCCACCAGTGTCAGCAGGAGGAACAGCGCCATACCCGAATACAACACATTCATGGAGATTCATACCTTAATATAGAAGAAACACTATTGAAGTACTTTATACTAATAACCCATATCATATTGTATTTTCTCGCATATTTATCATGCAAGAAACCTTGTTCTTGCGTAGGATGTGCTGAGACATGAAGCGCATCAATCGCGACAGATGCGCTTCGCAAGCTCAGCAGCATCCTACAGTCTCAGACCAGGCTCAACCCAAACAACCTCGCCACGCGTGCCTCGACCACCTGCAACTCTGCGGCAAAGGCGCCGGTCTCATCGAGAACATGGACGTGCAGGTGTGCTTCACCCAGTTCGGCGCTCAGGGTACCCGGCAGCAGGCTGACCGTATTCGCCATAAACACCCGGGGCAGGCCCGGTGGCAACCGCCACCGGTAGTCAAGCAAGCCCGGTGAGATCGGTAACCGGGGATGCAGCGCACGCCTGGCGACATCCACTCCGCCATACAGAGATCGCCAGAGAAAAAACGGAATAAAGCGTACCAGCCCGGACAGGGACCAGGAAATACCAGGCAGCAGCGCCCCGCTGACGAGAACCGCGCACAGCACCACCGGCGCACCTACCAGCCAGGAACTCATGGCGCCTGCAGTGAGTATCCACCACATCAGGGCGAACACCGCGGTCCGAAAAACAAATTTTGAAAACCCCATCTTATGTCACCTGACCGAATGGCACTTACTTAAAATTCCTTGCCACGTAAGCACACGGAAATACACGGAAGAAAAATGCCTTACTTAATAGAATGTTTTCGTGTGCTTCCGTGGCCAAATAGGTTTTTTAAATGACACCCTTAAATAAGTGCCATTAGT
>DMKK01000262.1 GCA_003454335.1 Gammaproteobacteria bacterium
GCACACGGAAATAATTCTTTTAAGACTTTTTTCTTCCGTGTAATTCCGTGGCAAGATATTTGAGTGCCATTCCACTCAGACCGGGCTATTCGTCATCATCGGCATTGCCCTTGTCGCTGGCAATCGCCGCATTAATCAACGCGCCCATGCGCGCACCCTCTTCCAGGGAACGATCAAGATAAAAACGCAGCTCGGGGATCACTCTGATATGCAGGATCTTGCCCAGCCTGTGTCGCAGAAAACCGGAAGCGTGATTCAACACACGGATCGATGCATCTGTCTGTTCTGCATTCCCCAGTACCGAGACATACACTTTCGCATGCGCCAGGTCACGCGAGACTATAACAGCAGTAACACTGACCATCCCCAGCCGGGGATCCTTGATCTCATCATGTATCAGCGACGCCAGCTCGCGCTGGATCTGTTCGCCAACACGGCGCGTCCTGGGAAATTCCTTTGGCATCACTAATACACACGCTAACAGCAGGTTCGGGTCATGAAATACAGCAACAAACCAGACAGCCCTACAGCGTGCGCGCCACCTCAAAGCGTTCAAACACTTCAATCTGATCGCCGGCCTTAACGCTGTAATTCTTCACGCCTATGCCGCACTCCGTGCCCGCCTTGACTTCATTGACGTCATCCTTGAAGCGGCGCAGGGACTCAAGCTCACCTTCAAAGACCACGACATCGTCACGCAGCACACGAATCGGACTACTGCGACGCACGGTTCCCTCGGTGACAATACTGCCGGCAATATCGCCCAGCTTGCGCGAACGAAATACTTCCTTGACCTGCGCCAGGCCGATGATCTTTTCTCTGATCTCCGGTGCCATCAAGCCACTTGCAGCCGCCTTGACGTCATCAATGGCATTATAGATGACACTGTAGTACTTGAGTTCAATGTTATTGTCCTCGATCAGGCGTTTGGAGGAACCATCGGCACGCACATTAAAACCGATGATAATGGCGTTGGAAGCAACAGCCAGATTAACATCCGACTCGTTGATACCACCGACACCACTGCCAACCACCTTCACCTTCACATCCGACTCATCGGCCGTCAAACTGGTCAAGGCCTCTTTCAACGCCTCGGCACTGCCCTGCACGTCTGCCTTGAGCACGATATTGACAGCCGGCACCTGACCATCACGCACAGATGAAAACACATCTTCAAGTCGTGCCTGCTGCTGCGTGGCAAGCCGCTGGGCACGGGATTTTTCCTGTCGCAACTGGGCAAGCTCACGGGCCTTGCGTTCATCAGCAACAACAATAACCTCATCACCTGCATTCGGGACTGCCGACAGTCCCAGCACCTGTACCGGTATGGATGGACCTGCCTCGGAAACCTGCTTGCCATTCTCGTCGAACATGGCACGCACCCGGCCAAATTCGGTCCCGGTCAATACCAGGTCGCCTTTCTTGAGCACACCGTTCTGTACCAGGATTGTGGCAACCGCGCCGCGCCCCTTGTCCAGACTGGATTCCACCACCACTCCGGTGGCAGGGCAGTCATGTACTGCCGTCAGTTCAAGCATTTCGGCCTGCAGCAACACAGCGTCCAGCAAGGCGTCAACACCTTCACCGGTTTTTGCTGATACCGGAGCAAAGATGATGTCGCCACCCCAGTCCTCGGGAATCACATCCAGCGCCGCCATTTCGTTCTTGACACGATCCTGATCCGCTTCCGGTTTATCCATCTTGTTGACAGCGATCATCAACGGCACCCCGGCCGCCCGGGCATGTGTAACGGCCTCTTTCGTCTGCGGCTTGACACCATCGTCTGCGGCAACAACCAGAATGACAATATCCGTCACCCCTGCGCCACGCGCACGCATGGCGGTAAATGCAGCATGTCCCGGTGTATCCAGAAAGCTGACCATGCCTTTCGGGGTTTCCACATGATAGGCACCAATATGCTGGGTAATACCACCAGCCTCGGCATCGGCTACCTTGGTACGCCGGATATAATCCAGTAACGAGGTCTTGCCATGATCGACATGCCCCATAATGGTCACCACGGGCGGACGCGGCAGTCGCTCACCGGAGACTTCCTTGACCTGCTGTTGCAGCTCATCTTCGAGGGCATTTTCCTGCGCCGGTTTGGCAATATGGCCCATCTCTTCCACAACCAGCGTAGCCGTATCCTGATCGAGTGACTGATTGATCGCCGCCATCACACCCATCTGCATCAGCACCTTGATGATTTCCGCCGCCTTGACAGACATCTTCCGTGCCAGCTCGGCAACAAGAATATTCTCGGGGATGGAAATCTCATGGACAACCGTCGCTGTCGGCCGCTCAAAACCATGAGCTCCTGTCGACTCGATAGTGACGCGACGCGAAGGCTTCGACTTCTTCTTGCGACGACCCCCTTTACCGGCCGTTACATGTAATTGTTTGCGACCGTACTTGGTATCCTTGCCGCTTGCATCCTTGCGTGACTTGCGGTCTGCGTCCGGTTTCTTGGTGCGGCCTTCTTCCGGTTTTGCGGCTGCAGTACGCGCTTCTTCTGCGGCCCGTGCCTGCTGTTGAGCCTCTTCTGCCGCCTTCTTCCGCTCATCACGCGCGGCCTGCAAGCGCTGCTCTTCAGCGGCCTTTTCTGCCTCAATCTTTTCCCTGGCTTCTTCACGCTTCTTGTTGGCAGCTTCATCACGAGCATCTGCTTCTGCCTTGATACTTGCCTGCTCCGCCGCTTCCGCATCGAGCCGCTGCTGCTCTTCGGCCACCAGGTCGGCGCGTTTTACGTAGCTGCGTTTCTTGCGAACCTCTACCGCAACTGTCCTGGCTTCGGGACGCGTGCGGGTGGCACTCCTGCCAGCCGGACCACGGCCTGCCGGAACCTTCGCACGCAGCTCAGTCTGTGTTTTTCTTTTCAACGTTATCTTGTTGCTACCGCCTGTAGACAGGGCTCCCCGATTACCATGACTTTGACGCAGAAAATCCAGCAACTGGGTCTTCTCAGTATCAGAGATGGTCGCATTTTCATCACTGACCGTGAGCCCTGCTTCACCCAGCTGCACCAGCAGCCTGTCCGGCGGCACACCAACCACTTCAGCGAACTGTTTTACCGTAACTTCTGACATTACCTGTCTCGCTCCTATACCAACTGTCAGTCGGTTGCTTCTTCAGCAAACCAGGGGGCCCGTGCCGTCATGATCAGGACACCCGCCCGTTCCCTATCCATACCCTCAATATCCAGCAATTCATCAACCGCCTGTTCTGCCAGATCCTCCATGGTGACCACCCCGCGGCCCGCAAGCTCGTAGGCCAGATCCTTGTTCATACCTTCCATTTCCAGCAAATCGCTGGCAGGCTCTGCATCACCGATGGTTTCTTCTTTCGTAATCGCCTGCGTCAACAGCACATCACGCGCACGGCCACGCAATTCTTCCACGATATCCTCATCGAATTCCTCGACGGCCAGCAACTCGCTGTTCGGCACGTACACGATTTCCTCGATCGAGGAAAAACCTTCCTGAACGAGAATAACGGAGATTTCCTCATCTACATCGAGCTGCTCGGTAAACAGTTTCTTTAGTTCGGCTGCCTCGGACTCGCTCTTCTCTTCCGCCTGCACCTCATCCATGACGTTCAGTGTCCAGCCAGTCAACTGACTTGCCAGGCGCACATTCTGTCCACCACGACCGATGGCCTGCGACAGCTGGTCTTCAGCGACGGCAATATCCATCATGTGTGTATCTTCATCGACCACGATGGAGGCCACTTCGGCAGGTGACATGGCATTAATGACAAACTGGGCAGGATTTTCGTCCCAGAGAATAATATCGACACGTTCACCGGACAGCTCGGTTGACACCGTCTGCACACGTGAACCACGCATCCCGACACAGGCACCGACCGGGTCGATGCGCGGATCGTTACTTTTCACTGCAATCTTGGCGCGCAGCCCCGGATCACGGGCAGCCGCAAGAATATCAATCAGGTCCTGCCCCACTTCGGGCACTTCCAGCTTGAACAGTTCCAGCAGAAATTCCGGTGCCACACGGCTGACGAACAACTGCGGCCCGCGCTGCTCGGCGCTGACTTCCCGCAGGTAACCACGCAAGCGGTCACCGGGGCGCACGGCCTCGCGCGGAATCATTTCCTCACGCAGAATAATTGCCTCGGCATTGCCACCCAGGTCAAGATAAACATTACCGCGCTCAACACGCTTCACAACACCGGTGACCAGTTCGCCGACACGATCCTGGTAGGCATCAACCACCATGGCTCGTTCTGCTTCACGGACCTTCTGGACAATGACCTGCTTGGCAGTCTGGGCACCGATACGGCCAAAACCCACCGAGTCCATCGGTTCCTCAATGTAATCACCGTGCTTCAGTTCGGAATCCATTTCCAGCGCTGCCGCCAGCGTGAACTGGCGCTCCGGCGCATCAAAGACCAGCACATCTTCATCAGTTTCATTGGCGGCTTCTGCCAGCGACTCATCAATCACCTGCCAGCGACGAAATGTTTCGTAGTCACCGGACTCGCGATCGATAGCAACGCGCGCATCTATATCACCGCTTACATTCTTGCGGGTTGCGGTCGCCAATGCGATCTCAATGGCTTCGAAAATAATTTCCTTATCGATGCCTTTTTCGTTCGATACCGCGTCCACCACCATCAGTATCTCTTTACTGTCCATTCCCGAAACCTCCGACTACATTCAGTATTCCGGCACCAGGCGTGCCTGTTCAATCTGGTCAAAAGGCAGACTGATTTCCATATCATCCTGCTCGAATACAACGTTATCGCCCTGCATCCCCGTCAAACGGCCCTTGAACTTGCGTCGGCCCTCGATCGGATACGCGGTGCGTACCTTTATCAGGCTCCCGGCGAATCGTTCAAAGTCCTGCGGACGAAACAACATCCGATCAAGGCCGGGTGACGATACCTCCAGGGTGTAATGCCCCGGTATCGGGTCCTCGACATCCAGCACGCCGCTGACCTGATAACTGACCTTCTGGCAATCGTCCGCCGAAATGCCCTTTTCGCTATCTATATATATTCTTAACAGGCCACCACCCTTGCCGCCTGTCTGGAACTCGACACCTACCAGTTCATAACCCATGGAACTGATCCCCGGCTCCAGCAAATCGCCTATATGTAACGGATCCTGCTTCATTCTGTGCTCCGGAAACAAAAAATGGGCCAAAGGCCCACTCCATTTACTCCGAAATTTATTCCTGAGATTCAGTTACTTACCGAACCCAACCCTGACGCTACCGCAGCGGACTTCCTGTCCGGGAACAAAAAGACCCCGCTCATGGGGTCCAGTCAGGCAATACGGGCTATCCACACACCCACATTTACCGGAGTGCGCGTATTCTACACCCCCAGATAGATACGTCAATCCAAAAACCTTACAGGAAAACCGGACCCTGTGCCCGGACCTGCATATCACAGCAAGTTGTTACTTGATGCTGTCTGGCGAAATATAGCCACGACTGAGTGCGCGCTCATTACGCGCCTTGGCCTGTTGCCAGGCCACTGCTTTTTTACGCTTGTTGCTGGCGTATTTTCCCGACGGCTTGCTGATGCCCCTGCGGGTCCGTATGTAATCGGCATAGATATGTACAATGCGTTTGACATACAAACGGGTTTCTTTATAGGGAGGAATGCCATTGTGCTTCTTTACCGCAGCCTCTCCGGCATTGTAGCCAGCAAGCACCAGTTTGGTCTTGCCCGAAAAGTGATCGCTCAACCAGCGCAGGTAAGCCATACCACCTTGCAGATTCTGCAGGGGATCCCTGATGTTACTCACACCAAACCGTTTGGCAGTGGCAGGCATCAGTTGCATTAAGCCACGTGCATTCTTCGGGGATCTTGCACGCGCATCAAAATTTGACTCCACCTGAATCAGTGACAGGACGAGTTCCGGGTTGAGACCGTAGTGTGGTGCAAGCAGATTCACCCAGGTGGTGATCGTGGCACGATCCGGCGTCGGCTCTACCAATGGACAATCCGGATCAGCCGCATCGATTGTCCCGTCGATAAGCGCCTCAAACATCCGGCTTGCACTGGTATCTCCCTGCTTTTCTGCCTGTCTGAACCAGCCGGCTGCGAGCGCATCATCCGGCATCCGGCCCCAGCCGTTCATGTGCATCGAGCCCAGGTGATACGCCGCCTCGCCATCGCCCTGTAGCGCGGCGACACAATACAGTTCATAGGCACGCTCATAATCCTTTGTCACGCCCTCGCCGTTCTTGTAGCGAACAGCCTCCTCGCGCAAATCAGCAGGCGCAGGCACCAGCGCACTCGCAGGAGATGCGACCAACAGCAGTAGCCACACCAGCCCCGCCAGTGATTGCCTGTGAATCATCGAGGTAACGCTCATGCCGGAAAAAACTGCAATATTTGTACCGACCCACACATTTAATTAAAACTATCAGTCGCTTATAGATATTCAGCCACCAGACCAGGAGAGAAGATGTAAAAATAGCTGACACCTATAACAGGACCCGCACGGAAAATCCGCTACAAACCATGGATGGTTGCCGCAGTCCCGACACAGGGATTGAGGCCGTTGGCAAAGCATGGAGGGATACAAGCGTAAATATTGCGTCAAGATTGCCCTGACATTTCTGCATTTAGCAGTTCTGCCCAGGGCACCTCGTAATAAAAGATCAGGACAATAAAGGCGAATATATACCAGTAACGTATTGCCGGTGATTTTTCATCACTCTGTGCCACACCCATGGCCAGTATAATCCAGCCAAAGCTCACTACGGGGACGACCGCATAAATACTAAAACAAAAAACCAGTAATGCCGGGTCTCTTATGCGTCCCAGACGCGAGTCTTTGGGTACCAGAAAGGCGATCGCAATTA
Organism: Gammaproteobacteria bacterium; assembly: GCA_003454335.1. Lineage (GTDB taxonomy): Bacteria > Pseudomonadota > Gammaproteobacteria > UBA9214 > UBA9214 > UBA9214. Next base: position 6,837 of record DMKK01000262.1, read on the forward strand.
ATGTCTGCTCAAATAAATTCCAGGCGGTCGACATAATTGCCAGCCACCAGAATGAGCCGGGGATAACAAAAGGCAAGGTACCAGGCGCAGCGACAGCACGATAATCATCTTCAAGATAATCCCGGGCAGCATCAATCTGATCAAAACTTATGGAACTGAATAACACGACAAACTCTTCAAAACGCTCGTCCAGTAAAAACGTTGTGAGAAAGAAAACGCCATTTACATAGTCGGGTGAAATCCATTTTTGCAAGGCCGCAAGGGCAAAAGTCAGCCCGACAAGATATCGGGCATTTTGAATGAGTACCTCCTTGTTATCCAGCCATGCAGCAACAGCAAAAGCCAAACACCAGTAACTCAATAAATAGGCGTGGTTGTCTGACAGCGGCCAATCGATATAAAAACGAATGCCCGTCAGCAGTGCCAACGCTGCCCACAGGGAAGGCGATCGCCACATCCCGGCAATTAACAACCCAAGCACACACAAGACCAGGGTAAACGGTCGAATGAACCAGTTGCCTACCGGAGATAAAAGCAGCGTCAGCAGGGTTAATCTGGCCGCCAACTCCCAGGAATCATAACTGTTTATACCCAGTTTGATGCGGGTTAGTTGCTGTTTTACTACGCTAACCATGCTTATTTCTTGAAATCAAAATATTCCAGTGCAAGTTGTATTTGCTCCGGCTGTAATGATTTTGCGTGGTAACGCGTTTTCCAGACTTCAATGACTAGCGATGCCGGGGGACTTTCTGTTGCTTCAATAGCGTCCTTTTCCAGCTTCTTCCATACTGCCTGGGCCAGTGCATCAAGCTGGCTTGCATTAGGCAGGTTTCGCGCCCTGTATTTTAAGTCTCTAAGTTGCCCCTTAAGAGGAACACGGTGTTCATCACCATTTTCGCTGACTGCTGTGACGGCAATCCAGCGGGTAGAACCGACGTCGGTACTGGCGAACATGCCAAAGCCTCCACCTAACCAGGGTGCCAGATGCTGGGTGCGTACAAGCATAAAATGATTGCTTGCCACGACCACAAGCAGCACACAGGGAAGCCATCCAAGAATTCTG